>NZ_QAIU01000007.1:0-3437 GCF_003061205.1 Pseudomonas sp. HMWF006 | reverse complement strand
GCGTTGGAGCGGTAAAACACGCCGCTGCGCAGGGTGCCGTCGTGGGCCGTGGTATACGCGGTGGTGATGCCGGCGATGTCACGGAAGTTGTCGATGCTTTGCAGGCGCGGCGTATCGAGCGGCACGGACTCGGCGGCGTGGGCGGTAGCGATGGACAGGCTCAGGATGGACAGCGAACAGACAAGACGTTGAAACACAGTGCAGCCTCATTGGATTAAGCGTTGGGCTGCTGACTATGGATAAGCGAGTGATACTGAATATGACAGTTTCGGTTTGTGCGCAAATGCCTGCGCGAATGGGCCGTGGGGTGCGTGATTTGTCCATGAATCCAGGGCACGCAACTGCTACAGGGTTGGGGGGAGCCTTCCCCTGGTCCTTCGGTGTGTTTTGTTTGCGTTGTTTTTGAGGCTGGAGGTGGCGGTGTAATCAAAGGCGCCTGCGCCGATTATCAAGGCCTGGGCTGATTGTCACCGAGTGCACCAAGAATCCGTTCGAGTTCAGGCCGCGTCCACCGCTCCCAAGGCAGCACATCCCGGGTGTCGCCGGTGTGCCAATGCTCTCCCGCGTCAAATGCGAGGTAGATCGAGAAGGCGGGCTCGGGCATTTCTTCGCGCACGCCCAGGTCGACGATGTCGCTGAACAGACTATTCATGACCTCATCGCACGCGTGGAAATCACGGGTGCCGGCCAGGAACTGCCGGGCCATCGCTATGGCCACTTGGTTCAACAGGTCGCGAGGCGTGACCTGCAGGTCCCGACACAGGCTGCCCAAGTCATGAAGGGTATCTTGCAGGATGACGTTCAGGGCGTAATCCAGATCTGCCGGGGTCACAAGCGTTTTCATGGGTCAGGCATCGTCCGTTGGTGCGCGGCGCAGGGTGAGCAGAATTTTTCTCTTGAGCAAAGAGTTGCCGGTGGTGTGGTATTAATTCCCGACTCGTCATCAAGGATCAGTGCCCATGAACCACCGCAATGTTCGAATCGTCGCCCAGCACCTGCTCTCGGACAACTGGTATCTGCTGAAAAAAATCGACTTCGAACTGCAACGCCGCGACGGCAGCTGGCAAGCGCTGAGCCGTGAGGTGTATGACCGTGGCAATGGCGCCACGATCGCGCTCTACAACCTGGCGCAACGTTCGGTCATCCTCATCCGCCAGTTTCGCATCCCGACCTTCGTCAACGACCATGACGGCTACCTGATCGAAACCGCTGCCGGGCTGCTGGATAACGCCAGCCCCGAAGAGCGCATTCGGCTGGAGGCGGAGGAAGAAACCGGCTACCGCGTGCGTTCGGTGCGCAAGGTCTATGAAGCGTTCATGAGCCCGGGCTCAGTGACCGAGCGTCTGCATTTCTTTGTCGGCGAATACCATCCCGAAGACCGCATCAGCGACGGCGGCGGTCTGGCCGACGAAGGCGAAGACATCGAAGTGCTGGAATTACCGTTTGATCAGGCGCTGGCGATGGTCGATGACGGGCGGATCATGGACGGCAAAACCATCATCCTCTTGCAATACCTGAAAACCGTCATACCGCCCTCACCTGCGCTGATGATTCTGGTGGCCGGCCCTTATCGCTCCGGCACCCGCGACGATCCCGCGGCCATCGCGGCCAATCTGCATGCCATGCAGGCGTGCGCCGCCGAGTTGCTGCAGGCCGGGCATTTTCCACTGCTGGCCGAATGGGTAGCACTGCCACTGGTACAACTGGCCGGCTCGCAGCACGTTGG
The DNA here is from genome assembly GCF_003061205.1 of Pseudomonas sp. HMWF006. Classification (NCBI taxonomy): domain Bacteria; kingdom Pseudomonadati; phylum Pseudomonadota; class Gammaproteobacteria; order Pseudomonadales; family Pseudomonadaceae; genus Pseudomonas; species Pseudomonas sp. HMWF006. The sequence goes on along the minus strand of NZ_QAIU01000007.1, from coordinate 1,711 downwards.
GGATGAGGTGTATCAGGCGCATTTTCACGACTACGCGAAAACGCTGTTACAGCGTTGCGACGCGGTACTGCGCATCGGGGGTGAGTCCGCAGGCGCGGATCAGATGGTGGAACTGGCCCGACAACGGGGACTGGCGGTTTATCACGACTTGCGCGAAATCCCCGCTGCCGGGCGGCGCTGATCTCAGCGAGTCGGGCCAACGACCTCAATCTGCGTAATGCCGACCAGCTCGGCCTGTTCGAGGATCTGCTCCGGTGTCGCGTCTGCCGAGGGCATGATCAGGCCGTTTTCCGCGTCGCCGTAATGCAGTTCCAGCAGGTGCCTCGCCGCCTCATGCTCGGCGAGTCGGACCTCCTTGATCTCGAGGTCGTGGCTACGCGGCTTGCCATTGAACAGGTATTTCAGGACAAAGTTGTGCATGGTCGGATCCCGTGGGTGTGATTGGAAGGCAACTGTTTATCCTGACGCACCAGTCAGCTTTTAAGTTCAACGCCATCACGAAAGGCGGGAATGTCAGTGATCCGGTCAAACTTTTACCGACGCCAGGCGTCCCTTCTTAAACGGCCGACATGGCCCGGCAAACCCAACCAGCTGACCTCAGCTAAGGACTGGCAATGACCTTTTTCATTTTCCTTCTGGCCTGCGCGGCAGCGGCCACCACCGGCATCATGTTCAAACCGGGCGAATGGTACGCCGCTTTGATCAAGCCACGGTTCACCCCGCCAAACTGGGCCTTTCCGCTGGCCTGGACGCTGATTTACCTGCTGCTGGCCTGGGCCGGCTATCGCTTGAGCCTGATCCCCGGCAGTCAGACCGTGCTGGCGTTGTGGGCGGCGCAGATTGCCTTGAACACGCTGTGGACCCCGGTGTTCTTCGGCGCGCATCAGGTGTTGGCAGCGATGGTGATCCTGACGCTGCTGTGGCTGGTGGTCGCGGCCATGGTGGTGCTGGCGTTGCAACTGGACCTGATCACCGGTCTGATTCTGTTTCCTTACCTGGCGTGGCTGTGTGTGGCCGCTGCGTTGAATTTTTCCATCCTGCTCAAGAACCGCTGATGACGAACGTCAATTTGGGTAATAAAACACCCTGGCCGCAAGGCGAGCGAGAGTTGGCGCAAGTGCGCGCCTTCAACCGGAAGCTCGCCTGGTTGCCGCGCTTCAAGATCCGCAATCGCCTCACGCCTCGGCTGATTCAGGCGTTGTTGCGGGTCAGTCAGTTGGGGGGCGCCGGCAAGCTGCGCAAACAGGGGCTCGGCGCGCAAGGCAAACGCCTGGCGAGCGGCGCTGGCGTGCGGATCATCCGGCCCAAAGGCCCGGCCAGAGGCGTGGTGCTGGATTTCCATGGCGGCGGTTGGGTCATCGGCAATGCGCAGATGAATGACAACTTCAACGTTGCCATCGTGAATGCCTGCAACGTCACGGTGGTATCGGTCGATTACCGGCTCGCGGTGTCGACGCCGATTGAAGGCCTGCTGGAAGACTGTCTGAGCGCCACACGCTGGTTGCTCAGCGAAGACGAGTTCGCCGGTTTGCCGGTTGTGGTAGTCGGGGAGTCAGCCGGGGCGCATCTGGCGGCAGCGACGTTGCTGGCGCTGCAATCCTCAGCGGATTTGCTGCAGCGCATCAGCGGCGCGTTGCTGTATTACGGCGTGTACGATTTGACCGGCACGCCGAGCGTACGCAACGCGCCGCCGGAAACACTGGTGCTGGAC
>NZ_QAIU01000051.1:0-16254 GCF_003061205.1 Pseudomonas sp. HMWF006 | reverse complement strand
GGGTTATGCGGCTTCGGCTTGGCGTTCGGCGGCGCGCCATGGATCGTTGGCGCGGGCTAACGCAGCCATGGGCGGAGGGCTGACGCTGTTTCCGCACATGTGAACCTGCTGAGTTTTGGTGAACGGCTTACCGTCGGCGCCGTGGCTGATGATGTAGTCGGCGGGAAAGCCCTGAGCCTTGTACAGCTCTGCCGGTTGCAGCATCCGCAGGCAGATGTCGACGATCACGTACGGCGTGCCCTTGATGGTCACGGTGACCAGGCCCAGTCGATCCTTGGTGGTGATGGTTGGCGCTGGCGCATCGGCGGCGCTCATGTTCTCGGTGCCGTAGTAGCTGATCAGGAATGCCGCGACGCGCAACGCGCCTTCTTCGTGCTCGGGTGACAGCGTGTACTCCAGCAGCGCGTGATGCTCGGCGCCGGCAGTCATTGTCGGTACCGGCTCGTCCATCCCCCGTCCGATGCAGTTTTTCCGCAGCGTAGTCAGGTGGGCGGAGCAAAGCGCGTGGTGCTGCCCGGTTGTGACTGTAGGTACCGGATTCTTCAGATCAGTTGCTGCGTGGCCGGTGGTGTTGGTGATCAGTGTTGCCGTCACCAGCTGCTGCTGGCTGCCGGTGTTCGTCACCGTGGTCATCGGATCGTCGACGCTCTTGGCGTCGGTTGTGTTGAACCCGCCGTTCATCTGGGCCATGAACACCGTTGAGATACCCATAGCGTGGGCCGCACCGGCAGGGCGCTGGTAGTTGCCGCCGCTGGTGATGGTCGGCAGCGGTTCATCGAGCGCCTTGCCTTCGTCCGCAAAGCGGAACTTGACCAGGTGCGCAGCGGCGAGCGCATGTTTCACGCCACCGGCGACAACTGTGCCCAGAGGATGGTCAAGGCCGGGCACGCGAGGCTCCTGACCGACGCGCTCGCCATAGCCCGTTTGAATCAGGGTAGGGCTGATCAACGTCAGCTCGCCGCGATTCGCGCAGGTGACCGTCGGCAACGGGGCGTGGGGATCGTTGATCCGGTCGCTGCCTTGATGGGTTGCTGGCGCAATGATCGGACTGGCCATGGCGAACGATCCGCCGCGCGGCCAGGACGTCACGGTTCGCAGCGGTTCGTTTGCGGACTGAACGCTTTCCCCGGACCAGTTCGCGATCGGCACAATGAACGGGTCAGCCGCATCAATGACGAACTTCTTCATTCCCTTGGCGATTCGGCGCAAAGTGGCAGGTGCCAGCGGCTTTGCCCGGTCGAAAATGCTTTTGCTCGGGATGGTCCAGTCGATGCACTCGGCGGCGGTGCGCCACTTCTGCTGCCCTTTGACCGGCTGCTTTGCGTGGGTCGGCTCAGGCCAGACAATCGGCTGGCCGTCGCAGCGAGCGATCATGAACAGTCGCTCCCTGCTGGTTGGCGCGCCGAAGTCGCAGGCCTTGATCACTCGCCATTCAACGGCATAGCCAAGACGCTGAAGCTCGGCGACGAACACTGCCCATGTCTGCCCGCGGCGTTTCGGGTCAGGTACCAGGAACTGCTGGTGGACTGGAACGACTTCACCAGGTGCGGCAACGCCGCCGCCCAGTTTCACCACGCGCCCGGTGGTCTTGCAGCGCTTGGCTATCAGCGGCCCCCACTGGAGGATCTGTTTCACGTTCTCCAAGCTGATGACGCGGGGCTTCTTCTTGCCGGCCCACTTCAGCCCGATCCACGACAGGTTCCGAATCTCGCGCTTGCGCGGCTGACCTCCGGCCGCCTGGCTGTGGTGTGTGCAGTCCGGTGACATGTGGAACCAGCCAACGGCCTTGCCGCCGCACTCTCTATCCGGATCACCATCGAACACGTCGGTGGTGTAGTGCACGGCGCCCGGGTGATTCACGGTGTGCATGCTGATCGCCTGAGGGCTGTGGTTCTTCGCGACATTCACTGCGCGGCCCAAGCCCATCTCCAACCCAGTACCGGCACCGCCACCACCGCAGAAGAAGTCGACTACGATCTCATCGTCCTGAGTGCTGAAGCCGAGTCCGTATTGAGTTTTGAAATCGAAGGGGTATTTCTTCTGTTGTGCGGACATACGGGATCCTCGCCTGCCGGCGTGATTATTTGTATTAAGGAGAGTTCTTTTGCGGTTATGCGGCGCGGGATGGAGATGGTTTCCAGTCGGCAAATCCGACCTTCTGCGCGCCAGTTTTAGGGTTGATGATCGGCTTGTTTTTCGCGTCGACGAGGGCGGCTTTCGTTCTGATCTTCAGGTCTCGACACACGATGCTTGCCCTGGCCATTTCCATGAACTGCTGCGCGTACTGGGGGGCGTCGAACATCGGGGATAGGCGCACGCTCTTTTTGCTCGCCATGATCCTGGCAACCTCTGCCTCGACCGCTTCTTCCCACTCAGCAATAGTCCGCTCAAGACGCTTGCCGCCATCCATCTTGTGGGTGCTGGTGGTCTCCTTGGCCTCTTCGCGAGCCCAGCTTTCACTCATTCCAAACACGGCAAAAGTAGTCATTGGATCACTCCAGGCAGTCGAGGGCCTTCTGCATAAACTGGTTGATGGTCATTGATTGGTCTTCTGGATCCATCGCCCGCTTGATCCACATGCAGGCATCTTCGACGCTGTCTTGCAGGTCGCTCAGCTCGTCGGCGAGCTCTTCAGCCTCGCTTTCGATGCGGCGCATGCTTTCCTGCAGCTCGTCTTGCTCTGCGCGCGGATCAATTGATTGCGCAGTCAGCCTCCGGGTAAGTTCGGCGGCAGCTGCCGGTTCGATCGGGGCGTAGTGCAGGCACTCTTCGTCGCTCAGGGCATTTGCGGGAATGCTCATGGCAGTTCTCCAGGCATACGCCTGCCTCGCCGGCTGGCGTGATTCGTAGAAGTGGGGTATTTGTGTTCGGCCCGGCATGGAGCCGGAATGGAGAAGTAGATGGCAGATGCAGAACAAAGCTTTGCGGCGTGGCTTCGCAGCGGCGACATCCAGACATCCATCCGGAAGTGTCAGGAAATCTTCAATTCCGGCATATTTTCATCGTCAGGAATTTCAAATCCACTTTTCGAGCCCGCCGTCGTAACGCTTTTAATTAACTTGAATGATTTGCTGGGGAAGTCGAACAAGGATGAGATGAGAGTGGCATTCTCAGAGCATGTCGAACTAACCGACAAAATTAACGACGTGACCGACCTTGTCAGGGAGTGCAGAAACGCCGCTTGCCACATTGGTAGTGGGGAGCATCTTTTCGAAGGTCTCGGAAAGTTTACGTTTAACGTTGTCTCGGGCCTGTCCCCTAATGCGTTCAATCTCAACGGCGTGAAGCTTGGTTGCGATTTCGCGGATGACATTGCCATTTACTACGGAGAAAAGCGCTTATACCTGAGAAGGCACCTGCTTCTTGCGCTAGAAGCCGTTGCTAGAAATTATCCGCCTATTCATTAGGTTCAGTGTGCTTTGGCACGCCGGACTTTGAAGTGGAGCATCGCCTTGATGCTGTGGCAGTAATCCTGAAGCCGCTCATAGGCCTTGTATTTGGCTTGGCCTCGAGTAGCAGCCCATACCCTGACCAAGTCTTCGCGGGCTTCCCGGTTCCAGTCGAGGTCATCCCAGTCATGCTTGAACGGCAGGACCAACCATTCTTTCAGAGGCAGCGTCTCGGCCATTTCGCCGTACTGCATTTCGTGGGTGGGGTGGTAGTTGCTGATCCGCTTCTTCGGGTCCTCGTCCAGCACCACGCCGATGTAATGGCCCCGGTCCGCCAAGATGACGCCGGGCTTGCCATAGGCGATGACGCGGCGGCCAATTTCGGCGGGCACCTGATAGTGCTGCCGGACGTACGCGCAGTTGTGATCCATGGATTATCTCCAGTCAGGCGCCGCCCTCCGTGACCGGATGCGCAGCGTGGGTAGGGGTTATTTCGGAATTTCGATTTCGTCTTCAGGTTCTGGCGGATCGGCTGCGAGCGACTTCCTTCCGGCAGCCTCAATAAGTCTCGACACCTTTTCGGTAACGACGATAGGTGTCTTGACACCTTGCAACATCTTGGCCTGAGTTTCGAAGTCGGCGGCGATCAGGTTGATCAGGAGCCGCTGGTGAATGTCCTGCTGGTTGTTGATGCCATGGGCTGCCATGACGCGCTTGAGGTCTGGCTTGAACACCCCGGCCACCTCAACCGTAAACTTCTCGACGCCCAATGCAGCGTCCTTTGCTGCTGCCTTCTCGCGCTTTTTCTTTTGCTTGATCGCTTCCTTTGTCGGCTCCTGTACTTCGGCCATGGCCTACCTCTTCAATTCCGCTGGCCGGCAAGTCCAGCCAGGTCTGTTTGCGGCGCTGCTGCACCTGTCTGCTGATGCGCTTCATTTTTCGGCAAACGTAATGCCGTTCTCCTGGGCGATCAGCTTCACACGGCTGATGCGCATGTCGAGCGCGGTCGCGGTGGCGGATGCTGTCTTTCCCGCCTTGGCCAGAGCCTTGACCTTCGGCGCGTCTTTATCGCGCAGTGCCCGCAGCTTCTTGGCGTGAGGCGTGGTGCCCAACACTGGCGCATTGGCGCTGACGCCTGCCGGGATCTGCTGAATGTGTTTGCCAGAGCCGAAGAAGTCATCCAGAGCCCGGTTCAGTTGGGTGGTGATCGCGTCACGCGGATCGGGCATAGGCACGCCGATCATTGCTGTGCACCGAAGTAGGCGAACACAACCAGCAGCACCGAGCATCCGATGGTCCAGCGCAGGAGAGTCCGCCCGAACCGGCTGCCGGTCATCCGGACACCTTCGAAGAAGTCAGCGTTCTGCTCGAGTTGCTTCGCGTAATCGCAGGCCATGTCATGGCCGTCACGGGCGCCGCGGGAGATGCCGGTGTCATGCTCGACAACGTCGAACTTGTTGCCGCCCAAGGGGATGACGTTGAAACGCGGCGCCCGCACTGGCTCTTCGCGACCGATCATCTTGTACATCTCCGATGTGGATATCGAGACACGCTCCCGCATCACCTGCAGGATCGCTTGTTTTTGGCGGATGGTTTGGTTCATGGCTGATCCCTCGGTGATGGGTTTGCGTTTATCCGTCAGCACTCGGCGCCGCCTGCTGGTTGCCGTTGGGCGCAGGGGAGAGTGCTGACGGGTAAACGCGAGGCGAAAAAAAGCCCGAGATCACCCGGGCTTTTTCGTTTGCTTCACACGAAGACCTCCCTACGTGAGAAGCCCACCAGGCTCGCTACTGGCGACAGCCTGGGGTTGAATCGTCATCGGTTCGTTGTCGCTGGGGTAGGCCTGCCGGTTGCCCGGTGGTGCGCGGTGACACCGTCGACCAAGATGTCCGCTGCCTGCTCATGGATTCTCGAGCGAATATGCAGGCTTTCTTCGCTACCCAAGGTGAAGCGTTGGTCTATTTCATGGTGGTCATCCTCCAGTGCGCGCCGTTGGCATTTTGGCGGGCGCTCGCCGTTCTCTGGTGTTACTGCATGCAGGTGTCCAGCGTCTGCTGGGTTGGCGTCCGCATCCCGCTGCCCACTCAGTGAATGGGCAGAAGTGATGCCTACTGGATGGCTCTCAGCTCGCTACGCAGCACCCAGTTACCGGACGCTTTCACCATGCAGCCAACGAACGGTGCGTACTTGGTTTCGCGATCGGTTTGGTAGCCGTAGTAGGAGCAGACGCCGCGCTTGATGATGCTGCTGATGAGAAGCCCTGCGACCAAGAGCACCCCGAGGATGATCAAGGCCTGGCGCAGCCGCTTGCTCACGCTTCGATACCGAAGTCTTTGAGACGCAGGCCGAGCTCATTGCCGATCTCGGCGAGGACCTTCATCTCTTCGGGGCTGATGTTGCCGTCGCCTTCGGCCACCGTGAGCATGTTCACGAAGACTTCTTCGGCGTCCGCCGGGTTATTTTTGATGTCGCGAATCTCACGCAGGATGTTCATCCGACCGAGACGGAAACCCGCCTGCAACTGTTCGGTGAACAGGTTGACGGTGCTGGTGATCTCGGAGCCGAAGTGCTCGAGGGCTTTGTTGGCGCGGATCTGGATGTCGATCTGAGCCGCTTCGTTCTTGCTGATCTCGCCATCCGATGCCGCAACCAGCAGGCAGCCGCCGACGATAGCTTGCATCAGGTCACGATTTTCCAGTTTCTTGACTGCGCGCTTGGCGCCAAACAGCTTTTTACCGATACCGAACATGGGTGATTCCTCTGGGTTGGGTTACATCCCGCTGCACCCTGTCGCCAAGGTGCAGCAGTGATGCTGTCCGCCTATCCGCGAGTGCGGTCTTTCAGGATTCGAATACGCCCTTCGTCAAACCACTCAGGCTTGAGCAGCACGTTGTTATTCCTCGAGCAGGGTGGTTGGAGTCGGTACTGGTCTGGTCCGCCCAGCTGTTGAGCGCGCGCGGTGATCACCCCGTAGAAGCCGGTGATCGTGTCTTCTGCTTTTTGCCCGAGTTCGATCATGATTTTCCTTTGGGTGAGTTACGCCGCACGCTCGAGTGTTTCGGCGCGGCGGGTGATTCGGATCTGGGCCATTCGAACGGTGGGTGGTCGACGATCGCGCCGAGCCGGTTCGACCGACTGGATGTTGCTAACGGCGTTCATGGCCATCAGCGTGGCCAGGACGAAGCACATCGGCGAAATGATCTGGCGGCGCATTGCTTCGGCGACCAGAGCAGCGCGGCGAGTGACGCCGAGCTTGAACATTGCGTTGGTGAGCCGTTTCGCGACGGTGGCGGGTGATATGCCCGCCTCTCGGGCGATTTCCTTTGCTGTCAGCCCGAGGGCTACCCAAAGCAGGAACTGAAGTTCTCGCGGTGCCAACCCGCGTCCCAGGTGACCCTTCCATGCGCCGTTGACGATTTCGGATTCCATCGTTGTGACTCCCGGTTGTTTTCCCAATGCACCCGGCCAACCAGGTGCATCAGTGAAAATTTCCGTGTCCCTTCGGCGCTACTGGCGCGGTACGGGCTCGTTCAAATTGTTCACCTGGTCGCGGCTCAGCCCACCAGAACACTTTTTTTGATCGCTTTACGCTGCGCGCCTTGGGTAGTGGCCACCCATCTGAACCGTTGAGGCCGGTTCATCGCTGCCTTCCATCTGGCCGGTTGTTATCCGGCGATGGGCAAAATATAGGGCAGCCTTTATTATGCGTCAACAGGTATGCCTTTATTTTTTGTTTTGGAAATGAAAATAGTTGCAGATGCGCTGAATCATTTTTTTCTGGTGCAAAAAAAAGCCCAGCTTCAGCCGGGCTTTTGTCTGTGATGGAGGACTTACTGGGTTGTGGAATCGCCGACCTTTTCAACTTTTGAAAATTTGAACAAGAAGTCAGGAGCAGTCATTTTCCCTCGCTCTGTCAGATTCTTCGGCTTCCCGATAGCCCCTGAGAACATGACAACGTTGCCCTCGGCCATCTCTGCAATCTGATCGTAGAGAGGTGTGCCGTTCTTTATGAGCGTGTTGGATCCTGAATCTGACAGGCTGTTGTTCCACGTGCTGAACGTGATGTTGTCCACAAGGAGTTTGATTGTCATAAAGGCGTCCCCATCGCCGTTGGTTCCCAGCTTCTCGATCGTGCCGTACCAGCCACTGATTTTTCTCGGGTCACCTTTAAGCTTTGACAGTGCGTCAAGCCGCTTCCTTGCAACTGTCGATTTCTTCAAGTCGTTTGGTGCCGCCTCGTACTGCGCAGAGTAATCCTGCACAGTCTCGATAAAACCCTTTTGGAAATCGCTGACCGTGACAGTTTTTGTTTCAGCGCTTGCCATGCTGCTGGCGGCCAGGAGAAGCAGAAGTCCTGCGATCTTCTTCATAATCATCTTCCATGTGGATTGTTCTGTGGGTGTCGCACTTACCAAAGCGCTGAAGACCAAAAGACTTTGCCTAAGACCACGATCTCTTTCTGAAGCATATCTTGAATTGTGTACTCTTCATCAGGGTGCTCGTCACGGTTGAAGCTCCGCATGCGGATTCCCCCGCCAGCCAACCGATATAGAGTTTTCACCCTTAGTTGTCCGCCATGATCTAACGCGTACATTTTGCCGTCAGTGATATTTGTGCAGCCCCTGTCGACACCAACCGTGCTCCCGTGCGGAAGCACAGGCTCCATGCTATTTCCAGATACGCTAACGCACACTGCGTCTGATGGCTGTACACCTTGACGACGCAAGGTGGCTTTGCCAAATCTGAGCTTCTGTTTGGGAGACTGTTCAACGGCAGTGATGCCCGCGCCTGCAGACAGCTCTACTTCCTTGAGAAACGGCACGTACACCTCATCGTCATCCAGCGGTGTGTCATCGTCCCACACATCCAATTGGCCGAGTAGTACCGCGTTTGATTCGATAGTCGAAGGCGAGATGCTGGAGTGAGGCGGGCGATTGCCTTCTGGCGAGCCGGTCCCATCTGCTAGCCAGACTGGGTCAACCCCACAGATCTGGGCAAGCTTGATCAGGTGACCCGAGGTCCTGGTAAGACCGCGCTCGATCTCCGATACGGAGGCTTGTTTGATGCCTGCGCGCTCCGCTAACTCGACCTGAGTAAGGCCGGCGTTTTTACGTGCGCGTTTCAATCTGTCTTTGAGTTCCATGCCCGACAATTTATAGGCCAGCCTTTAGAGTTGCAAAAAGGTATTCCTTTCCCTAACATAAAGGCATCCCTTTATCTGGGCGGAATATTGATGAACACCAATTTCAAAAAGCTCGTAGAGCATTTCGGTTCGCAGTCGGCGACCGCTGCCGCCCTGAACGTTAAACAAGGGTCGGTAAGCGGCTGGGTCAGAGGCCTTCACGGCTGCTCCGCCGAGGTCGCACTGCGCGCGGAGATCGTTACAGGAGGAAAGATTCTGGCTCGTGATTTGAGGCCGAGTCTTCCAGACCAGGCTGCCTGACTGTTGGGCCCATTATCAGCTCATCGACGGGCAACGGCAGCACTCCGCGTTTAGCTGTTGATTCATCCAGTACTTAAATGACAGGCGCAAAAAAGCCGGTGGCTAGACCGGCTTCTTTAAAACGCACAACACTTGAGGGGCCATTATGAACACGATCGTCGCTCCAAGCAATACGGTCAGCATGTCGAGCCGGGAGATCGCGGATCTGACCGGCAAGCAGCACAAGGATGTCATTCGTGACATCCGCGTGATGCGCAAAGCGCTGTCCGATGATGGCGCAGATCTGCGCCATCTCCGTGAGATCAAGGACGGGCGCGATTACACCGCCGAATTCCACCTTGATCGCGTCCTTACGGAAACCCTGCTGACCGGCTACAGCATCCCGCTTCGTCATCGTGTCGTGACACGTTTGGCTGAACTCGAAAACGTGTCGCGACAGGTCGTCATTCCGCAAAACCTCCCTGACGCACTGCGGCTTGCTGCTGACCTGGCTGACAAGAATGGCGAGCTTCAGCGCGTCATTGAGAAGCAGGCCCCCAAGGTCGCCGCTATCACTCGTTTAGCTGCGGCCGGCGGCGCGATCTGCATCACCGATGCCGCCAAGCAGCTTGGCCTTGCGCCGGCGCGATTGTTCTCTTGGCTCGAGCAGCATCGGTGGATTTTCCGTCGGCACGGATGCAAGCGTTGGGTGGCGTATCAACCCCGCATTACCTCTGGATACATGACTCACAAAGTGACTGCGCTCAAGTCCGATCCCGAAACCGGTATTGAGCGCGCCGCCTTCGACCCTATGGTCACCCCTAAAGGCCTGACACGCCTCGCTGAACTTCTGCAGGAGGCCGCGTAATGGCCGGCGACTGGATCAAATTCGAACTCACCACTCTGGACAAGCCAGAGGTCTGCCAGATCGCCGACTTGGCCGACATCGACCCTGACGCGGTCGTCGGCAAGCTGATGCGCGTCTGGGGCTGGTTCGACCAACAAACCGAAAACGGTAACGCTCCGAGCGTTAGCAAAAAGTTACTTGATCGTTTGGTTGGCGTTATCGGTTTCTGTGAACACATGAAATCGGTCGCCTGGATGATCGAGTCCGAGGGTGTTATCAGCCTGCCGCATTTCGACCGTCATAACGGCAAGACCGCTAAAAACAGGCTTCTCACGGCAAAGCGCGTAGCAAACCACAAAGCAGGTAACGCAAAAGCTAACGCTGCAATCGTTAGCGGTGCGTTACCTAAAGAAGATATAGAGAAGAATAAAGAACCTCTCTCTGCGCGCGACTCCGTTGACCCTCGTATGCCAAGCGAGATGACCCTCGACTGGACGCCCGACGCCAAACTGCTGAAGACCTATGCAACTCACTCCGGGGTGGTGTTGACGTTGTTCACCGATGAGGTGCGCCGCGCATTCACCGCTCACTACGAACCTCGCGGACAGGTGAACACCCAGGCCGAATGGGTGCAGATGCTGGTCAAGTGGGTGCTGAACGACAAGGCCCGCACAGCGGCTTCGAACGTCACGCAGTTCAAACCGAAGGCCGCACCTGCCTCTGATTTCGATGATAGCGACACTGACTGGCCGAACGGGGTGACGTCATGAAGACCGTCTCGGTGATCGCTCAGGATCTTTGGACCAAAGCCCGGTCGGGTGAATTTATCGCGGCGGGGGATGCAGCTCCGGTAGTGAATGAGGCTCACAGCACGTTGGTGGCAGCCATCAACGAATTGTTCAAAGAGCTGCGTTCCATCCGCTCGGCGTGGCGCCAAGCATGGCCGGACAAGGAAACCTATCAGGCTTCGAAGCGCCAATGGTTTCAGGCTTTTCTGGAGGAGGGCATCTGCACTCAGGGCCAGATAGATTTCGGCATGGCACAAGTGCGCAAGCAGCCTGGTGATTTCATCCCGAGCCCTGGCCAGTTCATCGAGTGGTGTAAGCCGACCCCTGAAATGCTTGGTCTGCCACCACTTGCCGCAGCACACCGGGAAGCCTGCCGTAACGCTCACCCAGGCATGGCCGGGCAGGGTAAGTGGTCGCATGACGCGGTGTGGCACACGGCCAAGGAATGCGGATTCGAGAGCCTCAACAAACTGGACGCGTCTCTCAGCCTGAAGCTTTTCGAACGCAACTACACCATCACCATTCGCCGTCTGCTGGCTGGCCTTCCGCTTCAGCCAATGCCAAAAGCACTGCCACCACGCACCGCGGCGAAGGCGACACCTGAAGTTGGGCTGGGCGCCCTTGCAAAGCTGCGCGCCACGCTGGGAGGTGGCCGTGGCTAATCCCCATCTCGTGACCACAGACCCGGCTGATTACCGTTTCGCAGTGCACTGCTGCAGCTACAAGTGGGAGCTCACCGACAAGCCCGATCGCGCGGTAGCGCTGTTCGCCGATTCCGCTGCCGCCGGCCGGTTTGGTCACTCGATGTGGCCTTCGACCTATGAGGTGATCGACCGCATCACTGGGGAGCGGGTATGCGCGTGACCTCGAAAAAACTCCGAGCTTCGGCGAACGGCCAAGACTGCACGCTGCGCATGCCTGGTGTCTGCAACTACAACCCGGAAACCACCGTACTCGCGCATCTGCCTTGCGGGCAGAAGGGCATGGGCATGAAGGGCTTCGACACAGTGGCGGTGTACGCGTGCAGCGCCTGCCATGACGTGATCGACGGCCGCGCCGCTGGCGACATCGACTGGCAGGACATGCCGCGTGCCATTGCCGAAACCCATGAAGGCCTGATCCGGGCCGGAATTCTGACCGTTAAGGGGGCTGCATGATCGCCTTTATCGAAAGCAACCTTGTCGTAATTTACCTCGTCTTCCTTTTGACCGTTTGCGAAGCCTGCTTCTGGGGTATCCGCCGTGTAACTCGCCGTGCACGAATTGCGCGTGGTGATCGCGGATGAAGGCCTTCACTCCAAAACTGTTTAAGTTGAAATCCGACCGGGCCAAGCCAGTCGATAGGGAAGGGCTGGAGCAGGCCGCGCTGATGCGCGAGCTTGAGCTGTGCCACCCGGAAGCATTCGATTTGATGTATCACGTTCCGAACGGCGGCCATCGCGTCAAGGCTGTTGCGGCCAAGCTGAAGGCCCAGGGCGTGAAGGCGGGTATTCCTGATCTGGTGCTCAGCATGGCTCGCGGTGGCTACTTCGGACTGTACGTCGAGTTCAAGGCCACGCCACCGAATGACGCGGCGGTGTCGGCGAACCAGCAGGAGCGTCTGCGCAAGCTGAACGATCAGGGATATCTCGCCATCGTCTGCCGCGGGCACTTCGACGCGATGGAGCAGATCCGCGCCTACCTTCGACTCGCTCCTACAGTGGTGGCCGCATGATCGAGCCAATCAAAATGAATCCATGCCCGTTCTGCGAAGGGCCTCCCTGCATCATTGCCCGCAACTGGATAACCCAGGAAGAGGTATTTGAGGAGCGCAAGCAGACAGACGACTTCGATGAGGCATATGAAGCGCATGTCTGGTGTCATGACTGCGGCGCCCAGGGCCCTAACATCAACACATGCTCTCTCGGCACGTTCGAGCATATCTACGACCTGGAAGTGGCTGACGTGATGCGGATCGCGATTGAGCGCTGGAACGATCGACACAACCGGGCTCGCAGTTGCTATGACGGCGGCGAAAAAGAAGGTTTGAACATATGGCCGAGGGCCGCGGAATGACCACTGCAGCGGTGAAAATCACCGATGCCGAGATCAAGCGTCAGGCTGCCACCAGCGTTCGAAACCTGCGCGACATCGAGAACCGTGGTTTGTACCTGCGCTTCACACAAGCCCGTGATCGAGCATCGTGGTACCTGGTGGTGAAGGGGGAGTGGAACCGCATCGGTCACTTCCCCGACCTCAACACTAAACAGGTGATCTCGGCGCTGCCGGCGATTCGCCTGCGCCTGGAGGCCGGCGCAGGCTCGAACCTGTCGAAGTGGATCACAACCGGCGAGCTGCTGGACTGGTTCGCCGAACGCATGGCCCGTGATCGCAACCTGTCGAGCAAGCGCAAGAAGACCGGCGCCTCGGCCATCAAGTGCCACCTGATCCCGCGCCTTGGTGAACTACCGCTGACCAGCGTCGACAAGGCCACCCTCGACAGCCTGTTGATGTGGCCACTGCAGGAGACGCTGTCCATTGACTACGTGCGCCTGGTGTTCCAGTTGCTGGCCCTGGCCTTCCGCCAAGCCTTCAAGCTGGAACTGATCGCCTCCAACCCCATGGTCGGCATCAAGTTCAGCGACTTCTCCAAGGCCAAGGTCGGGATCAAGCCGTCTCGGCTGCGCGGCGTGCAACTGCCTGAACTGCTGGAGCAATTGGCCGATGTGTTCGTCTCTGCCCCGCGTGACGCGATGCTGGCCCTGCTGATGCTCTGCCACGGCACGCGCATCGGTGAAAGCCGGTTAACTCAATGGCCGCACATCAGCCTGGCCGAGCGTGAGTGGTTCATCCCCGGCGATCACACAAAGACCGGCGTTGAGCATCATTTGCCACTGACCGAGCAGATGTGCGCGATCCTGATCCGTTACCGCGAGTGGCAGTACGCCAATGGGTATGAAGGCCAGTACGTGTTCCCTGCGCGCAATGGAAAGCCACTCAGCGAAGGTCAGGCCAGCGCCGTGTTCACCCGGCTTGGCAAGGGCGAGTGGACCAGTCACGACCTGCGCAAGGTGGCTCGCACCGGATGGGCAGACATCGGCATCGACCACCTTATCGGCGAGCTGCTGATCAACCACGCGATGGGTCACAACGTGAAGGTTTACATCCAGTCGGACGTGATGGGGCGCAAACGCGATGCCCTGGAGAAGTGGCACGCCCATCTAGACCAGCGTGGTTTTGCCCGGATTCACGGATTGACCGGGAATAGATTAGGAGATTCCGGTAATGCCCTGGAAACCACGGAACACAAGGCCCGCGAGGCCATTCGAGAATCAACCATAGGCGAGGTTTAAAAATGGCAGTCAAGTCGGCATTTTTTCGAAGGCTGATCTGGAGGTTCAAGTGCTTTCAGGTGATCAAGGTGCCGACGGCCTTCTGGGTTGGGTTCTGGTTTGTGCTCGGCGCCTATCAGGCATTGATTGTCATTGGATGGATTTCGCATCTGGCTGTATTGGTATTTGGCGAGGTTTAAAAATGGATAAAAGAACGCATGGTCCCGCCTTTGTGCGACGCCAGATCCCGCTCACCGATTGCCCATCCTGTGCCGGGAAAGGGTTGGTCAAGGGCGTGTTTCATCAGCTCGACTGCATCGGTTGCCATGCGTCCGGCCTGGTGCACGCCGAAACGCTGGAGCCGCTGCCCCTGGATGACCTGGTCGTTCAGCTCGGCATGCTGATCCGTCATGAGCGCCACATCGCAACGTTGCCGCGGGAGCCATTGACCATGGCCGATCTGTACCAGCAAACCAACACTCGCGGGCCTGGTGGCTCGGCCATAAAGGGGGACTGATCATGGCGAGAACGAAGAACTTCACCGAGCGCACCGCCGAGGATCTGCTGGAGCATTGGGGCCGCTGGGTCGTGCTGGGGTCCGGCGTGTCGTGCTGTGCATCCCGTGAGAACACGCTGCACACACCGATGATCACCGACGATGATGCGCTGATGATTGACGGCTTGATGGGTCGCCTGCTGAAGCGCTACCCAGAATGCGGCAATGTGTTGATGAGGTACTACACAGCCCGGGACAAGGCTCTGATCGATGTCGGCAAGAAAATGGGCTTCGGCGAAGAGAAGACTCGTCAGCTCTGGAAGGCTGGTATTGCGTGGATTGACGGTGCTCTGGATTTTCGTCGCGAAGCTGCTTGACAGGGCCGGGGTCTAACTATAGATTTCAGTTACTTTGCGGTTTTTCCGCGTGCAAAGCCCGTCTCTGAGATGGGCTTTTTGCTTTCTACAGTTCACAGAGCCTCGGCATTTGCCGGGGCTTTTTCGTTTTCGGCTCCACCACACCCATTGCTCCGAGCTGGGAGTGCTGTTGGAGCCGAGCCAATACAGTCATGCAGTCGGAGTCGAGCGCATGGATCTTCTGCATCGCCTGTTCGACAAAGCTGAATGGCTTATCGCGGGCTTGATTGGCGCGATTGTCGCAAGTTGGTGGCATAAGGAAGACCTTACCGACTGGCGAGCTTGGGCGATTTTCCTGGTCACTGGAGTGGCTTGCTCTCTTTATCTGACAGGCATGGTCAGCGCATATCTCGGCGTTACTGAACCGAGCATCGTCGCCGGCATTGGTTTTCTACTTGGCACCTTCGGCGGCTCACTTCTGGCAGCGATCAATCGCGCCATCAAGGCCGCGGATCTTTGGGCGATTATCCGCCAGAGGTTCGGCGGAGGTAACCCACCATGAATTTTGAACTGATCAACTCCATCGCCTGCGGCTTGATTGCATTGTGGGCCACATGGTGTGTTCTGAGCGGTCGAGTACGGGATGGCGTCATCGGCAAGCTGATCTATTCGGCGATCGCCATCAGTGGTTTTGTTGTTATGACTCGCAGCCAGAACATTTTCTTCGGGCCAACAACGGCGGGACTGACCTTGCACGTATCACTGGCTTTGGCCGGATTGCGTCATATTTTCATGGTCATCTGGTGGCAACGAGTGAAGGGCTGGCTTTGCCGTACGCTCAACTGCGAGCACTGTCTTGGCTGTGAAGGCCAGCATGTGCCAGACAAAGCGGATCGTGGCAACCACTGAATCAGTGAGGCATATATGGTCAGCATCGCCGCAAGCGCGAATTTGGAAGAACTGTCGAAAGCGCTTCGCACATTGGGCGCAAAACAGCTGCCTTTTGCATATGCGCTGATGGCTACTCGGCTGGCAGTGCTGGTGAAGAAAGGTGAACTATCTGTCATGCGGCAGCGTTTGGATCAGCCGACCACAACCACCATGAATAGCCTTTATGTCCAGGTCGCCAAGAAGGGCAAGCCAGAGGCTCGGACTTTCTTCAAGGATGCTTGGACTTCTGGCGTTCCCGCGGACACCTACCTTCAACAGGCAGTGAAGGGTGGTCGCCGACCACACAAACGTTTCGAGAAAGCTCTGATCGCGAAAGGACTCATGAAGCCGGGTCAGTACGCAATACCGGCACCTTCAGCGCTCAACCAGTTCGGCAACGTTCCGCGCGGCACAATCATGAAGATTCTGTCCGGTCTCGGCGCCGCTGAGACCGTTAGCGGTGTTCAGGCCAATGCCACGGGCAGTAAGCGAAGTAAGCGCAAGGGCAACGCGGACAGGTATTTCGCGGGCGATGTCGATGGAACGCAGGGTATATGGGAGAAGCGGAAGACCGCCTTCGGGGATGCAGTCCGCCCCGTCTTTGTATTCAGTGACAGCGAGCCTGGGTATCGAGTGATCATTCCGTTCTACAAGATCGCAGACAACATCGTAAAGGCGAACCGAGAGCGAGAGTTCGCCAGCGCGATGGATCAGGC
>NZ_QAIU01000530.1:1459-8519 GCF_003061205.1 Pseudomonas sp. HMWF006 | reverse complement strand
CGTCAAATCCCTGCAGGAACTCAAGGGCCAGGCCGTGGCCGTCAACGAAGGCTCGACCTCGCAGTTCTGGCTCTCGTACCTGCTGAAAAAGAACGGCATGAAAATGAGCGACATCACCGTGCAGAACATGACCGCGGACGATGCCGCCACCGCGTTCATCGCCGGGCGCGTACCCGCCGCCGTAACCTGGGAACCACACCTGTCGATGGTCCGCGACAAACAGCAGGGCAAAGTGCTGATCGACAGCAGCAGTACCCCCGGGGTGATCGTCGACGTGGTGGCGCTGAACTGCAGCGTCATCGAGAAACAGCCGCAAGACGTCAAGGCGCTGGTGGCGGGTTTGTACAAGGCGGTGCAATACACCAAAGATCATCCCGAAGACGCTTACAGGATCATGGCCAAAGGTGTCGGTGGTTATCTGTCCGATCCCAAGGAACTGGCCGCCGCTGCCCAAGGTGTACGTTTCTACGATCAGGCGATGAGCGAGAAATTGCTCGGCGCACCGGGCAAGCCGGGCGACAGCGCAGCGCTGATCAAACTGGCCAACGAAACCGCCAGCGAATTGCAGGGTAAACCTTACAACGTCAGCAACGACGATCTGGTCGACAACCGTTTTGTCAGCCCGCTCTAGGAGGTCTGCAATGTTCAAGCGCAATTCGTGGCTGAGCCGCTGCCTCACGCCGAAGACCGGTTTGCCGGTGCCGGTGGTGTGGAGCGCCAGCGGGCTGGCCTGGGTGCTGTTGATCGGTCTGTGGGCCGGGTTGTCCTACGGCGGTATCGTCCCGGGCATGTTCTTGCCGACGCCGGGGGCAGTGGTGGAAGCGGCTGTGCGCCTGAGCCGTGACGGCACCCTCGGCACCCACGTGTGGGCCAGTGTCGAAGTGGTGATGGTCGGCTTCATTCTGTCGTCGCTGGTGGCGGTGCCGCTGGGGTTATTGATGGGCAGCTTCCGCATCGTCCAGGCGTTCCTCGAACCGATGGTCAACTTCATTCGTTACCTGCCGGTGACTTCGTTCGTGCCGCTGTTCATCCTGTGGATCGGCATCGGTCTGGAGCAGCGGGTGTCGGTGATCATCTTCGGTGTGTTCTTTCAGCAACTGGTGATGATCGCGGACGTGTCCAAAGGCATTTCCAAGGACCTGATCAACGCTTCGTACACCCTCGGTTCCAATCGCCGCGACGCGGTGCTGCACGTCATCGCGCCGGCATCGGTGCCCGGCGTGCTTGATACCTTGCGCGTGACCATGGGCTGGGCCTGGACTTACCTGGTGGTGGCTGAACTGGTCGCCGCTTCCAGTGGGTTGGGCTATCTGAGTCTGAAGGCCATGCGCGGTTTTCAGGTCGACGTGATTTTCCTCGCCATCGCGATCATCGGCCTGCTGGGGCTGGTCACCGATCAACTGTTCCGTTTTCTCCGCTTGAGGGTTGCCGCATGGGCTCAGTGACTGCTGCCAATCATCGTTTTATCGAACCGGTCGCGAGCCCGGCGCAAGCGGCGCCGCGCTTGCAGGTGGACAAAGTCAGCCTGCGCTACAGCAAGCCTGGTGGCGGCACGTTCACTGCGCTTGAGGCAGTGTCGTTCGAGGTGCCGGATCAGCAGTTCGCCGTGCTGGTCGGGCCGTCGGGGTGTGGCAAGTCGAGTCTGTTGTACCTGACCGCCGGTCTGGCCGAGCCGACGTCCGGTGAGATCTACGTCGGCGGTCAGCAAGTGCAGGGCCCCGGCGCGGATCGCGGCATGGTGTTCCAGAGCTACACGCTGTTTCCGTGGCTGACGGTGCGCCAGAACGTCGAGTTCGGCCTCAAGCGGCGCGGTGTGCCGGCGGCGCGGCGCAAGGAGATTGTCGATTACTACGTCAACGAGGTCGGCCTGAGCGGGTTCGCCGACAACTACGCCAAGCAGCTGTCGGGCGGCATGATGCAGCGGGTGGCGATCGCCCGGGCGCTGGCCAACGATCCGCAGATCCTGCTGATGGACGAGCCGTTCGGCGCCCTCGACAGCCAGACCCGTCTGCAGATGCAGCAACTGTTGCTGCGGGTCTGGGGCAACAGCAAGAAGACCGTGCTGTTCGTCACGCATGACATCGACGAGGCGATTCTGCTCGGCGACCGGGTGTACGTGATGGGGGCCAAACCGGGGCGGATCAAACAGATCCTCGACGTGCCGATCGAACGCCCGCGTTCGCTGGACATGGTCATGGAGCGCTCGTTCATCGACATGAAGCGGCAGATCTTCGGGCTGCTGCATGACGATCTGGAAGAGGTCCACTGAAACGCGAGGCATCCCGTCCCTGTGGGAGCAGCTAGCTCCCACAGGGGGGGGCGATTACGCGAATGCGAAAACCGTTTTGACCCAGCCCTGCAATGTGTATTTCTGGTAGATGGTCTCGGGCACATCGACATACGGATCGGTGATGAAACGCTCGGGAATCACCGGGTTGGCCTCGTCGATCACCAGGATGTTGGCCGGATTGTAGAAGTCGTAATCGACCACGCTGTGGTTGGTGGTGATGACTTTTTTGCGCGAGGCCATGGCTTCGAAGAAACGGAAGCTCAAGCCGGCCTGGCCGGGTTTGGCGATGTCCAGAATGATCCGCGAGCGCTTTACCAGCTCCCCCACGGATTCCAGCGACATACGTTGCTCGAAAAAGGTGATGCCCGGGTGCGCACCGGGGATCGGTTTGCACTGCACCAGAAACTTGTAATCGGTTACGCCGAGTCGATCGAACTCCCGCGCCAGCCCTTCCAGGGCCGGCACTCGATCCTTGCCGGCCATCACCACGAACGCCGAATAGTCGCCGGGCGCACCGTCCGCGACGTAGTCCTCGTAAATGAAGTTGTAGTGCTTTTTCAGGCCGTAACTCTCGGCATTCCCCGGATCGAACGAAAACACCTCGTCATAACCGGCCAGTGCTTCGCGGGTCATTGGCCAGCGGCTGAAACTGTCGTAGAGGTAGGCGATCTTGCGGTCGGCCACATTCAGGCCGGCGGCCAATTGCTGCGGATCGATTTGCGCCGGGTTGATATCAGCGCAACGTCAAAGCGCGCAGCCTTGCCGAGGACCTTTTTGAACTGGCGCAACTGGGCCCAGCGTTTGAGCGGGCGGCGCAGGATCTTTGGTGCCCGGTCAAAGCGGTTGGACAGCGACGAGGTGTCGATGAAGCACACGTCGTGCTCGGTCATCAGGTAGTCGGCCAGTTTGCCGGCGTAACCGCCGATGTCCTTGCACACCAGTAAGATTTTCATGGGCGTTCCGTGTCGTGAATGCGTGAGCTGAAGCAGAGGGCGCGTTGGTCGCCACTAGGGCGTGGCAGGCAGCAGGAAGCGCGCAATCACCGGCAGATGATCGGAGATGCGCAACGTATCGTCCTGGCGCACCCTTGCTTCGACCCGTTTGATTTTCGGGCTGTAAAACAGATAGTCGACCGTGCGGTCCGGGCCATTCAGGCCAGGGTCGTTGGGATAGTGGGTCAGCCATTGCGCGCGGTCGATGCCGCTGGCCTCGTTGTTGGTCGGGATCATCGGGTATTTGTCCCACAGCAGGTGCAGTTCGCTGTCGGCGGAGTAGGGCGTGCGCTGCTCCGCCGGCAAGCGCCGGTATTGGCCGAGGGGCAACAGGTTGAAGTCGCCGCCGATCAGCCACGCCAGGCCCTGGCTTTCATACTTGTCGAGCACCCTGGCCACGGCCGTCACCTGGGTCTGCAAGGTGTCATCCGGTTGGCTGGCACGTTCCAGATGGATATTGAACACGGTCAGTTGCCCGCCATCGCTCAGGGGCAGTCGGGTGACGAGCAGCGCGTCTTTGGGCTGGAACTGGCGGCTGATGAAGTTGGCCTCGGCGATCGGCAATTGCAGGCGTTCGGCGTGTTCGATGCGGTAGCGGCTCAGGGTTGCCAGTTGTCGGCCGACGCTGCCGAAAATGTGCCGGTCAGGCACGAAATCGGCCTTCCAGTCGAAGGCGCTGGTGCTGCATGGATACAGGTCGGCAACCCGCTCCTGCAACAGCTTGAGCTGATCCTGATAATCGCTGGCCTTGGCGCCGTCATCCAGTTCCTGCAGCAGCACCACATCGGGCTGCTCATCGCGGATCACCCGCGCCACTTCATCGAGGCTGAACGCCATGTCTTCCAGGGTCGGCGCATCATCGTCGCCCTGGGCCAGATCATTCCAGAACACGTAGCGCTTGCCCGCCAGGTACTGAACGTTCCACGTCATGACTTTCAGGGCCTGGCCGGGCACCAGCGTCGGCGCGCTGGTGGTGCAGTTGACCGGCAGGGTTTCCCGGGCGTCGGGGCGCCAGGTCAGGCTGAACATCAGTGCGGCGGCCAGCGCGAGGGCGAGCAACACAAAGAACAGGGTGTAGCGCAGCAGACGGGTCATGGCTCGGCTTATAGCGTTACAGAAAGTGGCCCCGAGCATACCTGACGGCAGCCTCGAAGCCCAAGCGCAGAGCGGTCAGACCGCCCCGTCACGTTTGTCAGGCAATTCACTGATCAGCATGAACAGGCGAAACAGCACCACGCTGGTGAACAGTTGCAGGAAGCTGTGAGCGCTGTCGATCAACACGGCGATCAGCGGGTTCTGCGGCTCGGGATACACCGCCAGCGTCGCGCCCTTGAGCAGCCACAGTGGCGTCATCACGCACAGGATGCACAGCAGGATTCGCCAGAAGTGCCCACGGGTCAGGCGCAGGCTTTCCTTCATGGCCTGCAACGGCCCCAGGCCGCGCAGGACCAGCAGGTATTCACCGAACGCGAGCATGACCATCAGGATCAGGCCCGGCAGGAAATACAGCGACAGGCCCAACAGAATCAGCAGCGTGTTCAACGCGGTCAGCACGGCGAAGCGCGGCCAGAGGGTCGCGGCCATCGCCAGCAGATCCCGGTTGCGCGGCGCCTCGCCACGGCTGCGTGCATCGAGAAACAGAATCAGGGCGGCGGTGTACAGCGGATAGACCAACAGACCGACAATGACGTTGATCGCCGAGAAATTGTCCGGGCCGGTGGCGTGATCGACGACCTGTTGCAGAACCGCTTCGAAAATCACCAGCGGCAGGCACAACTGCACGATGCTGCCCAAATGACGTTTGAAAAAATACAGGGAGTCGCGCAGTACTTCGAAGGCATTCATCAGTCGGTATCGCAGGTCAAAAACAGTGGCTCACTTTAACCGATGATGGCGGGTGCGACACAAACGTAAACATTCGGTAAAGGTCATTGAAACATCCTGTCACTGTCTCCATTACGGGAGAGCACCTCGCCCACAGTGGGCGAGGGCAACGTTATCCCCGGCAATCTACGAGGTCGCCATGAACAGCGAAGAGCAAACCCTGATCGATGGACTGTTTTCCCGGCTGCAACAAGCCGAAACGGAGGCAGCCCCGCGCGACGCCCAGGCCGAGGCGCGGATCAAGGAACACCTGACCCGCCAGCCAGCGGCAGGTTATTTCATGACCCAGGCGATTCTGGTGCAAGAGGCGGCGCTCAAGAGCCTCGACGAGCAGAACAAGCAACTGACCCAACAAGTCCAGCAATTGCAGGCTGAGCTGCAAGCAGCCAAGACGCAAAGCGCGGCCCCCGCGCCAAGCGGTGGCGGCGGGTTCCTGTCCAGTATCTTCGGCGGCAGCCCGCGTCCGGCACCGACCCCAAGTGCTCCGGCCTCGACGGGCGGCTGGCGTGAGCCGGCACCGCAGCAGAATTTTGGTGCAGCACCGTCACAACAGAACTATGCCGCGCCACCGCCTAATTACGCGCAGCCAGCCGCCCCGGCAGCAGCGGGCAGCAGCTTTCTCGGTGGCGCCCTGAAAACCGCTGCCGGCGTGGCCGGCGGTGTGATGCTGGCGCAGGGCATCAGCAGCCTGTTCCATCACAACCAGCAGCCCGAAGAAATCGTTGAAGTGATCAAGGAAGAGCCGGCGCAAGTGGCTGACCATAGCAACAATGGCTGGAATGATGATCAGCGTGTGGCCGATAACGGCTTCTCGGGCAATGACCAGGGCGGGTTCACCGATACCGACTACAGCGACGACAACTCGTCGTTCTTCGATGACGATGATTCGTTCGTCTGACCCAAACCTTGCAGGTTGACATCGAACTGTGGCGAGGTGATTTATCCCCGTTGGGCAGCGTAGCGGCCCCGGTTTCTTGGGCCTGCTGTGCAGTCCAACGGGGATGAATCCCCTCGCCACATTCACCGCTCGTCAGTAGCACCATGGCGCCTGTGGGTGATTATTCGCTGAACATTCCTCTTGGCTGGCATACTGAGCGCCTTTTTCGGGCCCGGCGCCTGATCCCGCTTCGTGCGCTATGCGCCCACAGGAATCCCGGTGAAAAAAATCGCAGTGTTCGCCGACGTGCAGAACCTCTACTACACCGTGCGTCAGGCCTATGGTTGCCACTTCAACTACGCCGCATTGTGGGCGGACATCAGCAAGGACGGGCAGATCGTCGAAGCCTACGCCTACGCGATCGACCGTGGCGACAGCAAGCAGCAGCAGTTCCAGCAGATCCTGCGCAACCTCGGTTTCACCGTGAAGCTCAAGCCCTACATCCAGCGCAGCGACGGCTCGGCCAAGGGCGACTGGGACGTGGGCATCACCCTCGACATCATGGATGCCGCCGACCACGTCGACGAAATCGTCCTGGCCTCGGGTGATGGCGATTTCGACATGCTGCTCGAACGCATCATCAGCAAGCATGGCGTGCAAGCGGTCGCCTATGGTGTGCCCGGCCTGACGGCCAACTCGCTGATCCGCGCCGCCAGCCGTTATGTGCCGATCGAAGGCGCGCTGTTGTTGAAGAACTGAGCCGCTACTGAAGAATTGATTTGAACGGAGTACAACCCGGTTTGGAACGCATTGCAGTCATCGACTTTGAAACCACCGGCCTGTCGCCGAACAGCAGCTGTCGCGCCACGGAAATCGCCGTGGTCATGCTGGAAAACGGGCGCATCGTCGAGCGTTACCAGAGCCTGATGAACGCCGGCGTGCGCGTCCCGGCCTTCATCGAACAACTGACCGGCATCAGCAACGCCATGCTGCGCAGCGCGCCCTCGGCGGAAAGGG
>NZ_QAIU01000530.1:0-1449 GCF_003061205.1 Pseudomonas sp. HMWF006 | reverse complement strand
ATGCTGCGCAGCGCGCCCTCGGCGGAAAGGGTCATGGAAGAGGTCAACGAGTTCGTCGGCTGCACGCCGCTGGTCGCACACAATGCCTCGTTCGACCAGAAGTTCTGGGACTTCGAACTGGGGCGGATCAAACGTACCCGTCTGCAGAACTTTGCCTGCTCGCTGTTGCTGGCCCGGCGCCTGATGCCGGCAGCGCCAAATCACAAACTCGGCACCCTGACCACCTTCGCCCGCCTGCCGCATACAGGTCAGGCGCACAGGGCGATGGCGGATGCCGAGATGGCGGCGAACCTGATGGCGCATCTGGCGGAAGAACTGCGGCACAAGCATGGCGTGCGTGAGTTGAACCACGACCTGCTGTGCAAACTGCAGAAAGTCCCGGCTGCCAAAGTCAGCGAACACTTGCAACGCTACCGCTGAGCCAGAGCCCAACACAAAATCCTTGTAGGAGTTGGCCCGAGCTATTTACCGTTGCTGTCGATGTGGCCGAGTGGCACGCGCTTCTCGATCGCGCTCGACAACACAATCGAAGTCTTGCTGAAGCCGAACTTCGCCACTCGGTTGATCAACTCCTCCAGCTCCGTCATCGAGCCCACCGCGCCCTTCATCATCACGCACGGATCGCCGGTCACTCGAAAGCACTCGGTCAGTTGCGGGATTTTCACCAGTTCGTCGTAGACCTTCTGACTGCCGTTCTGGTGCAGGCGCAATTCGATCATGCACTGGATCGGCAGGCCGATTTTCGACAGGTCGATGTTCGCCTGATACCCAGTGATCACCCCGGCCGCCTCAAGCTTGGCCACACGCTCGGCCACCGCCGGCGGCGAGAGGTTCACTTTGCGCGCCAGTTCGGCGTAGGACGCCCGACCGTTTTCCAACAGGGCGCTGAGCAGCATGCGGTCGTATCTGTCCAAGGCCGGACTCCTTAAATTGCCAGACTTTCGAAATCACGGTTTATCCCGTAGATCTCCGTTCTTTCAAAAGTGTACCGGCGCGATAAACAGGTTTTGTAGCTTATTTTTGCCTGTGTGCCTTTCTAGAATAATCCATCCCCTGACGCTGACTTTCGAGTTGCCCATGCCTGCCTTGCGCCGTTTTTCCTTGCCGTTGATCGCCGCGTTCTTTGCGCTGTATGTGATTTGGGGATCGACTTATCTGGTGATCCGCCTCGGCGTTGAATACTGGCCACCGCTGATGCTCGGTGGCGTGCGGTTCGTGATTGCCGGCAGCCTGATGTACGCCTTCCTGCGCTGGCGCGGGGCGCCGGCGCCGACCTGGGCGCAGTGGAAAGCCGCGGGGATCATCGGGATTTTGCTGCTCAGTTTCGGTAACGGTGCGGTGAGTGTGGCCGAACATACCGGGGTGGCGTCCGGTGTGGCGGCACTGGCGGTGGCGACGGTGCCGTTGTTCACGTTGCTCTGTGGCTATTTCTGGGGGGCGCGCAATACT
>NZ_QAIU01000529.1:2664-5081 GCF_003061205.1 Pseudomonas sp. HMWF006 | reverse complement strand
CTACAAATCAGGTCATTGAATCGAACAGGGGTAATTACGGTATGAGTCAGCGTCGAGTAGTCGTCACCGGTATGGGCCTGGTGTCTCCGTTGGGCAGTGGTGTCGAAGCGGTCTGGCAACGTTTGTTGGCGGGACGTTCGGGTTTGCGTGCGCTGCCTGACGCGGTGGTCGCCGATTTGCCGGCACGGGTCGGTGGCAGCGTGCCGACACCGGAAGAAGACGCCGAGGCCGGATTCGATCCGGATCGCGCCACACCGCCCAAAGAACAGAAGAAAATGGATCGCTTCATTCTGTTTGCCATGGAGGCAGCACGCCAGGCGCTGGAGCAGGCCGGATGGCACCCTGCCGAAGCCGCCGAGCAGGAGCGTACGGCGACCATCATTGGCTCCGGTGTCGGTGGCTTTGGTGCCATCGCGGACGCGGTGCGCACCACAGACAGTCGAGGGCCTCGGCGTCTGTCCCCATTCACCATTCCATCTTTCCTGGTCAATCTCGCCGCCGGTCATGTGTCGATCCAGCATGGCCTTAAAGGACCGTTGGGGGCGCCGGTGACGGCGTGCGCCGCCGGGGTCCAGGCGATTGGGGATGCTGCGCGGCTGATACGTGCCGGTGAAGCGGATATCGCCGTGTGCGGCGGTGCCGAAGCGGCAATCGACCGGGTCAGCCTCGCCGGTTTTGCTGCTGCCCGGGCGCTTTCCAGTGCTTTCAACGATACTCCCGAGCGCGCTTCACGACCGTTCGATCGCGACCGGGACGGTTTCGTCATGGGCGAGGGCGCCGGTCTGCTGGTGATCGAATCACTGGAGCATGCTTTGGCCCGTGGCGCGCAGCCACTGGCCGAGCTGGTCGGTTATGGCACCACTGCCGATGCCTATCACCTGACTGCCGGGCCGGAAGACGGCAGCGGTGCGCGGCGGGCGATGGCACTGGCGCTGGCGCAGGGTGGAATCACGCCGGATCAGGTGCAGCATCTCAATGCGCATGCGACTTCGACCCCGGTGGGCGACCTGGGTGAACTGGCAGCGATCAAGGCGCTGTTCGGCACGCAGAATAAAATTGCCGTGACCTCAACCAAATCCGCCACTGGCCACCTGCTCGGTGCTGCCGGGGGGCTTGAAGCGATCTTCACGTTGTTGGCGATTCGCGATCAGGTGGTGCCGCCGACCCTCAACTTCGATAACCCCGACCCTGCCAGCGAAGGGGTGGACATTGTCCATGGCCAGGCGCGGTCGATGCCGATCGAATACGCATTGTCCAACGGCTTCGGTTTTGGCGGAGTCAATGCCAGCGTGCTGTTCAAGCGCTGGCAGGCTTAATCTTCGGTGTGCTTGAGGTGTTCGCGGGTAACGTCGAGGATGCGTTGCGCAAACCCGGCATCCGCGACACTGCGCGACAGCAGCAACGCGCCGACGAGCGTCGACATGATCACAATGGCGCGGTCGGCGCAGTTGTCTCCCTCAAGGTTGTCCTCGATTTGTTCCAGTCGGGCATTGAGGACCTGATCGCTGGTAGGGCTCGGTTGTCCGCGCAGGCCCAGTTCCGAAGAAATGGTCAGCAGCGGGCAACCTTCATCGGGCGATGTCCTGTGCCATTCCGACAAATAGGTATCTATGAACGCCTCGAGCGGGTTGTCTGCGGCAAAGATTTGCGCACAGACCCCCGCGACTTGTTCACCCGCCTCCTGCAAGGCTTTCTCGACCAGTTCGTCCTTGGACTTGAAGTGCGAATAGAAACCGCCGTGGGTCAGCCCCAAGGCTTTCATTAACGGTTGCAGGCCGGTCGCGCCTATGCCGTCCTTGCGAAATCGTGCCGAGGCCTCCTTGATAATGCGCTGATGGGTCTGGGCTTTATGGTCTTGCGAGTAACGCATGTGTAGCTCTCCGCAACAATGCCCCATCTTAACCAAGGAAAATTACATGGTGACTGTACTTCAACTTCTAAAAACAGCGCGGAAAAGTCCAACAGGTTACTGAAATGAAAACCCCGCCAGTCAGGCGGGGTTCGGGTTCAGCGGTCTTGGGCTTCTTTGGCGTCTGCTTCGGCGTTGCGCTCGGCCACGCGTTTGCGTTCTTCATCGGTCAGTTCGACTTTGTTGGCGGTGTCGCGCAGCATCATCAATCCACCCACGATCGAGCCGATTGCAACGACCAGAATCAACCAAGCATACCAGGGCATAACGGCTCTCCTTAATGGCAGATCGACGGGCGAGAATTTCGCCGTACGAAGCTGCATACCACTTTTGAGCGAAGTGACGTCGCAGTGGTTCCATTCTAGGCCGGTTATGCCGGATGCACCTTAGTTCCTTGCAGGTGCAGCCCGCGCCTGCTTGAGCTTTACAAACCGGTAAGCATTGCGTCGGCCGGTGCGTTGGCGCGCAACTGGCCGGTGAGCAGGAAGTAAGCGAAACCAACGGCCAT
>NZ_QAIU01000529.1:588-2654 GCF_003061205.1 Pseudomonas sp. HMWF006 | reverse complement strand
CACCACCGCCAGTACCAGTGCAATCATCGGCACCAGCGGATAGCACGGCGCGCGGAAAGTTCGCTCCAGATTCGGCTCTGATCGACGCAGTTTGAACAGACTGAGCATGCTCATGATGTACATCACGATCGCCCCGAACACCGCCATGGTGATCATCGCGGCAGTGAGCGTCATACCGCCAAGGTTGATCAAGCCGTCGCTATAGATGGCAGCGATGCCAATGATGCCGCCCACGATAATCGCGCGGTGTGGCGTCTGGAAACGCGAGAGTTTTGCCAGCGAGGCCGGCAGGTAACCGGCGCGGGCGAGGGCGAAGAATTGTCGCGAGTAACCGAGGATGATTCCGTGGAAGCTCGCCACCAGGCCGAACAGGCCGATCCACACCAGCATGTGCAACCAGCCGGAGTTGTCGCCGACCACGGTTTTCATCGCCTGTGGCAACGGGTCGTTGATGTTGGCCAGTGTGCGCCAGTCACCGACGCCGCCGGCGAAGAACATTACGCCCATGGCCAGCAGCACCAGGGTCAGAATGCCACTGATATAAGCCTTGGGAATCGTGCGTTTCGGATCCTTGGCTTCTTCGGCGGCCATCGCCGCACCCTCGATGGCCAGGAAAAACCAGATCGCGAATGGAATCGCCGCGAACATTCCGGCAATCGCCGGCGCGCCGAACACGTCCGAACCGGCCCAGCCATTGAGGGCGAAATGGCTGAAGCTGAACGCCGGCGCGACCACCCCCATGAACACCAGCAGTTCGGCGACGGCCAATACGCAGACGATCAGCTCGAAGGTCGCGGCCAGTTTCACGCCGAGAATGTTCAACCCCATAAAGACGATATACGCGCCAACCGCCGCGTGTTTCGGATCCAGCGCAGGGAACTGCACATTCAGATAAGCGCCAATCGCCAGCGCAATCGCCGGTGGCGCGAACACGAATTCGATCAGCGTCGCCAGCCCGGCAACCAATCCGCCTTTTTCACCGAAGGCGCGGCGGCTGTAGGCGAACGGCCCGCCGGCGTGGGGAATGGCGGTGGTCAGTTCGGTGAAGCTGAAGATGAAGCAGGTGTACATGGTCGCGACCATGAATGAGGTCACCAGAAACCCCAGCGTTCCGGCCACGCCCCAGCCGTAACTCCAGCCGAAGTATTCCCCGGAAATCACCAGCCCGACGGCGATGCCCCACAGGTGCAACGTGCCCAGTGTGGGTTTGAGTTGTGTGTTCATGCGCTTGCTCCCTGAACGGTTTGGACAGCTTCGGAGGAGGGCGTGTGCAGTGGGCGTGCCATTGCCGTGAAACAAGTCGTAATGAGTTGAAAGCTGTCGTATCGGGGATGTTCGCGGTGGGATAGCTGCTTTTTGTGCGCCAGTTGAGTGCGATGTTGCTCGTTATGCCGTCTTCGCGAGCAAGCTCGCTGCCACATTTTTGAAATGCGCTCGCCTGAACAACGCCGACACCTGTGGGAGCGAGCCTGCTCGCGAAGAGGCCCGCCCATACGGCGCAAAACCCACCTGTAACGCCAGCATAAACCCACTCTTTACGCTTTCTTTATGCACAGCCAACACCCTCGCTCTCGTTCCTTTACAGCCTCCTTTCCGACAATGCCTCCACACGCGGCAATACGCCGTAACACGGAGATCTTCCATGAGCGTTCTGGACGGGGTGTCACTGCTATTGGCAGTGGGGCTGTTCATTTATCTGTTGGTTGCGCTGTTGCGCGCGGATCGGAACTAGGAGCGGCTATGCACAGTTATGACTATTGGCTGATCCTCGCGTTTTTCGCGGTGGTCTTGCTGCCGGCGCCGTTCCTCGGGCGCTTTTACTACAAAGTGATGGAAGGGCAGCGCACCTGGCTGACGCCGATTCTCGGCCCGGTCGAGCGCGGTTGCTATCGCGTTGCCGGGGTTGATCCGAACGCCGAGCAGAGCTGGCAGAAATACACCCTGGCGCTGCTGGCGTTCAACCTCGCCGGTTTCCTCCTGCTGTTCGCGATCCTGTTGTTTCAAGATCACCTGCCGCTGAACCCGCAAAACCTGCCGGGCCAGGAATGGACCCAGGCGTTCAACAC
>NZ_QAIU01000529.1:0-578 GCF_003061205.1 Pseudomonas sp. HMWF006 | reverse complement strand
GACCCTCAGCTACCTGAGCCAGATGGTCGGTCTCACCGTGCAGAACTTCGTCAGCGCCGCCACCGGTCTGGCCGTGCTGGTTGCGCTGTGCCGTGGTATCGGCCGCAAGTCGACCAAGACCCTCGGCAACTTCTGGGTCGACATGACCCGCGCCACCCTCTACGGCCTGCTGCCAATGTGCCTGCTGCTGGCGCTGTATCTGGTGTGGCAGGGCGTGCCGCAGACCTTCGCGCAATACGTCAATGCGGTGACCATGCAAGGCGTTGATCAAGTGATCCCGCTCGGCCCGGCGGCCAGCCAGATTGCAATCAAGCAACTGGGCACCAACGGTGGTGGCTTCTTCGGCGTGAACTCGGCGCACCCGTTCGAGAACCCGAGCGCCTGGAGCAACTTGTTCGAGGTGTCTTCGATCATTCTGATCCCGGTGGCACTGGTGTTCACCTTCGGTCACTACGTCAAAGACCTGCGTCAAAGCCGCGCGATCATCGCCTGCATGCTGGCGTTGTTCCTGATCGGTGGCGCGACTTCGCTGTGGGCCGAATATCAGCCTAACCCGGCGCTGAACAACGTCGCCGTCG
>NZ_QAIU01000528.1:564-8576 GCF_003061205.1 Pseudomonas sp. HMWF006 | reverse complement strand
ATATAGCACTTGCGGCACACCGCTGGCGTATTGCCCAGCTGTTTGGCGACGCCCTTGACCATCTCGACGACGTGGCGTTTGGCTTCGGTCTCCGATTCGTGAGTCAGCTCACGCAACACCGCCAATGCCAGGGCGCTGCCGGCCCAAGTGCGGTAGTCCTTGGCGGTAAAGTCGGCGCCGGTCAGGGTTTGCAGATACGCATTGACGTCGGAAGAGCTGACCGTGTGGCGGTCACCGTTTTCATCCAGATACTGAAACAGGTTCTGCCCGGGGATTTCCAGGCAGCGCTTGATGATTCGCGCCAGACGGCGATCCTTGACGGTGATTTGATGTTCGATCCCGCTCTTGCCGCGAAACTGGAACAGGATCGCACTGCCGTTGACCTCGACATGTCGGCTGCGCAAGGTCGTCAGGCCGTAGGAACGGTTATCCCGCGCATATTGCGTGTTGCCGACACGAATCAGCGTGGCATCGAGCAGGGTGATCACCGTGGCCATGACTTTGTCGCGACTGAAACCGGGCGCGGCCAGCAGCGCTTCCAGCTGTTTGCGCAATTTCGGCAGCGCCAGGCCAAATTCGCGCAGGCGTGAATACTTGTCGGCATCGCGCACTTCGCGCCAGCGCGCGTGATAGCGGTATTGTTTGCGGCCACGGGCATCGCGCCCAGTGGCTTGCAGGTGGCCACGCGGGTCGACGCAGATCCACACGTCGATATAGGCCGGCGGCACCGCGAGGGCGTTGATGCGTTTGATTTCGTCCGGGTCAGTGATGCGCTGGCCGGAGGGTTCGAAGTAGCTGAACTTGCCGCGCAGTTTCTTGCGCGTGATACCGGGCTGGGTGTCATCGACATAGTGCAGGTCTGGGGGCAGTGCGTCGGTCAGCACGGTGTCGGGCATGGCGGCTTTCTTGGGGGCGTCGTGGTCTGTAAACGATTGACCGCACGCTGTAGCCGTCGTGCCGAATGATTTACGCCAGCACTGCGACCGCCTTGATCTGCGCCCAGAGATGCTGGCCCGGATGCACGCCGAGTTGATCCCGCGAGAAGCGCGTGATACGCGCCACCAAGGGCGTGCCGCCGGCATCGAGACGAATCAGGACATGGGCAGCGTTGTCCGCTGCCAGTTCACTGACCACGGTGACCGGCAGACGATTGAGGATGCTGCTGAACTCGGTGTTCTGCAGGGTGAGACTGATGTCTCGCGCGTGTACCTTGCACCGTAAGGCCTGACCCAATGCCATCGGCGCGTGGGTGACGCGAATGTGCAAATGGGTGGCCGGCAATTGCAGGCTCAGCAACTGATAATCGGCGTCGTAGGCGCTGACCTGGCCCTCGATGATCACTCCGGCGTCGTCGCCCATTGCCATCGGTAAATCCAGACGGGCGAGGGTTTCGCCGATCGGGCCACTGGCCAGGGCCTTGCCGTCGCTGAGCAGCACGAGGTGATCGGCCAGTCGCGCCACTTCGTCTTGCGCGTGGCTGACGTACAGCAGTGGAATGTCCAGCTCGTCATGCAGACGCTGCAGGTAAGGCAGAATTTCGCGTTTGCGCTGGCTGTCGAGAGCGGCCAGGGGCTCGTCCATCAACAACAACTTCGGGCTGGTCAGCAGGGCTCGGGCAATGCCCACTCGTTGACGTTCGCCACCAGAGAGGTGCTGCGGATGGCGCTCGAGCAGATGACCGATACCCAGGAGTTCAGTGGCCTGCGCGAGATCCACCCGACGCTGGGCCTTGGCGATGCGCTTGAGGCCGAATTGCAGATTGCCCAGCACCGACAGGTGCGCGAACAGGCTGGCCTCTTGAAACACGTAGCCGACTGCGCGTTTGTGTGGCGGGACGAAAGTGCCATGGTCGCTGTCCTGCCAGACTTCACCGTTGATGCGGATAAATGCCTGTTCGGCACGTTCCAGCCCGGCAATGCAGCGCAGGCAGGTGGTTTTGCCGGAGCCGGAATGACCGTACAACGCGGTGACGCCACGGCCCGGCAAGTGCAGGTCAACGTCCAGGCTGAAGCCGGAATAGCCGATTTTCAAACGTGCATCAATCATCGGTCAGCTCCAGCCCGCACGGGTTTTGCGGCTGGTGTACAGCGCCAGCAACACCAGAAAGGAAAACACCAGCATCGCCCCGGCCAACCAGTGAGCCTGGGCGTATTCCATGGCTTCGACGTGGTCGTAAATCTGCACGGACACCACGCGGGTCTTGTCGGGAATGTTGCCGCCAATCATCAGCACCACACCGAATTCACCGACGGTATGGGCGAATCCGAGGATCGCTGCCGTGATAAAACCCGGACGCGCCAGGGGCAGCATCACGCTGAAAAAAGTGTCCCAAGGATTGGCGCGCAAAGTCGCGGCCACTTCCAGAGCACGGGTGCCGATCGCCGAAAAGGCGTTCTGTAGCGGTTGCACCACAAACGGCATGGAGTAGATCACCGAGCCGATCACCAGCCCGGTAAAACTGAAGGTCAGCGTGCCGAGTCCCAGCCATTGGGTGAATTGGCCGAGAAAGCCGTGCGGCCCCATCATCAGCAACAGATAGAAACCGATGACGGTCGGCGGCAGCACGAGGGGCAGGGCGACAATCGCCCCGATCGGGCCGCGCAACCACGAACGGGTACGCGACAGCCACAGGGCGATTGGTGTGCCGACCAGCAATAGAATCACGGTGGTCAGGGACGCCAGTTTCAGGGTCAGCCAGATCGCCGCAAAATCGGCACTCGTCAGCGCCATTTAGAGTTGATAACCGTAAGACTTGATCACCGCAGCGGCTTTTGGGCCCTTGAGGTATTCAACCAAGGCTTTGGCGGCGGCGCTGTCCTTGCCTTTGTTGAGGATGACCGCGTCCTGTTTGATCGGGTCGTGCAGGCTGGCCGGAACGATCCAAGCCGAGCCGCTGCTGACTTTACCGTCCTTGTAGATCTGCGAGAGAGCAACGAAGCCCAGTTCGGCGTTGCCGGTGGAGACGAATTGATACGCCTGGGTGATGTTCTGGCCTTCAACGATCTTGCCTTTGGTGGCCTCGGTCAGTTTCAGCTTCTCCAGCACCTGCGTGGCGGCGAGCCCGTAAGGTGCGGCTTTCGGGTTGGCGATGGACAGATGCTGGTACTCGTTTTTCTTCAGCACATCGCCTTTGGCATCGACGTAGCCTTCTTTGGCCGACCACAGCGCCAGGGTGCCGATGGCGTAGGTGAATCGCGAGCCCTTGACGCTATCGCCTTCTTTTTCGAGTTTTTCCGCAGTGGTGTCGTCCGCCGAGAGGAACACTTCGAACGGCGCGCCGTTTTTGATCTGGGTATAGAACTGGCCAGTGGCGCCGTAAGCGGCGACCAGTTTGTGCCCGGTGTCTTTTTCGAAATCGGCGGCAATCGCCTGGATCGGCGCGGTGAAGTTGGCAGCTACAGCCACTTGCACTTCATCAGCCTGGACAGTGCCAATGGCGAACACCGCGAGCAGGGAAACCAGGCAGGAAGGGGCAAAACGGGAGGCACAAATGGTCATGTAACAGCTCCGTGGTTGGCGTGGGCACAGGGCAGCTATTGTTGGAGGTGGACTGCGCCGATGCGAGGGGTGAGATCGCTATATAGCGAAATATATAGCGAAATGCCGGCAAACGGAAAGTGTTGCTTGAAACCAGTGTGAGGGCTTCGATTCCTCACGCGGTCCGGACTCAACGCTGTTGCAGTTTTGCCAAAGCACCGTCGGCCAACTGTCGCGTCAATTCGGCACTGCTGACGTCTCTGCCCAACGTAAAGGCCTGACCCGCCCAGAGGTTGGCGAACTCAGCCTCATGCTTCGCCCGCAACGGCATCAACGCACCCCCCGCCAGCGGAAATGCGGGAGCCATCGGCGACATCGGGCCCAGCTCGCGCATGGCACGGTTCAGAATGCCCCGGGCCGGACGGCCGGTGAAAATATTGGTGATCGCGGTTTCGCTTTCCTTGGCCGTGCGCAGCGCCTGGTGATGAGCAGCGCTGACTTTCGCTTCCGGGGTGAACAGGTACGCAGTACCCACCTGCGCCGCCGACGCGCCGAGCATGAGCGCTGCCGCT
Source organism: Pseudomonas sp. HMWF006 (assembly GCF_003061205.1). Taxonomy (NCBI): domain Bacteria; kingdom Pseudomonadati; phylum Pseudomonadota; class Gammaproteobacteria; order Pseudomonadales; family Pseudomonadaceae; genus Pseudomonas; species Pseudomonas sp. HMWF006. Next base: position 4,527 of record NZ_QAIU01000528.1, on the reverse strand, counting down.
ACACCGCGAGCGTCGGCAATGGCGCCCGCAGCGATCACAGGAATGTTCACCGCATCGACCACCTGCGGTACCAGGGCAAATGTGCCGACCTGACTGCTCAAGTCCTCACTCAGAAACATCCCGCGATGGCCGCCAGCTTCGTAACCCATGGCAATGATCGCATCGCAACCGTTCTGCTCCAGCCACACGGCTTCCTCGACGGTGGTGGCCGAGGAGAGAATTTTCGCTCCGGTGGCCTTGACCCGATCCATCAGGGATTTTTCCGGCAGACCGAAGTGAAAGCTCACCACCGACGGTCGAAACTCCTCCAGTACTTCGCAGGCTGCGGCATCGAAGGGCGCGCGATTGGACACCGGCGTCGGTGCGTCGAAATCCACGCCCAGTTCGCGATAGTAAGGTTCCAGCAGGTTCTTCCAGTCGCGGGCGCGTTGTTCATCCGGCGCCGGTGGCTGATGGCAGAAGAAGTTCACGTTGAAAGGTTTGTCAGTGTTTGCACGAATGGTTTTCAGCTCGTCACGCAACTGCTCGATGCTGAGCATCGCCGCCGGCATCGAACCCAGCCCCCCGGCGTTACACACGGCGATCACCATGGACGAATTCGTGGCACCGGCCATCGGGCCCTGAATGATCGGTACTTCAATACCGAGAAGGTCAAGCAGGCGGTTATCTGGCCATTGGCTCATGACAGCGGTTCTCCGAACGACAAAACGGGCAGGGATGGCAGGCTCGTTTTTTAACAGCAAAGCCGTCTACACAGCCAGTTCGAAATACTGAATATGCCGTGCAGTTTTTCAGCGTCGGTGTAATCCGCCGCCGCCGCCAAACGAACGATTCATGTTTTGCGAGGAGTTATGAAAGTTGTTGGTGCGCTGGTTGCCGACATTGCGCGCAGCGGATTCGCGATTGAGGTTCTGCAGTTGTGCATTGTTGTTTACCGGCGTCGGCCGTGTACCGCCGCCCACCATCGACTGCCAGCCATTATCGGTTTTCTTGTAGACGTTACCGTCATGCCCCGCATAAACGTTGTCGCCGACATGGGCCACACCACTGTTGCGTCCGCGAACCGCGCCATATTGAGTGGTGTTGCCGGAGTTGGGGTTGTACACCGCACCACGGTTGGCGGTGACTTGCGTGCCGTTGCGCGCATTGCCGACAGTGACCCGTTCGCCGGCAATGGCGCCGCCGTTCGGCCCGGTCGCCACGCCGCTGCGTCCGGCTGCATAGTTGCCGTTATAGACGTTATGCACGGCGCCCCGTTGACCCGCCGCTGCGACGCCGGTGCGTGAGTTATACGAAGCACCTACCTGACCCGCCCAGCGATTGCCGGTCCAGGCGTTGTAGCCCGCACCGTAGCGGCTGACGGTCGCTCGATCACCCCACTGACGGTAAATGTTGCCCGTGGTTCCGGCCCAGCCGCCGGGCCCCCAGGCTAGCGCGCCGCCACGATAACCGTAGGCGGCGCCACCCCAGGCCAGCGGCGCTGGATACAGGTGCGGGCCCCAGGCGTAACCCCAGCCGTAATTGCCCCACCACGGATAGGCGCCCCAGCCCCAGCCCATTGCCACGGTGCTGCCGCCCCAGCTCCAGCCGAAACCGAAGCCGAACGTCCAGCCGGTCCAGGGTGTGTAGCGAATGGCGACGCCGAAACCGTAAGTCACCGGCGGCCCGTACCAGACACTGCCGACCCACGGCGTGTACGGATAACCGGTGCCATAAACCACGACGCCGGTCGCCGGGTCCAGATTCGATCCCTGATACCCCGGCGTGTAACCGACCACCACGGTATCGCCGCTGGACTCATAGACCTTGACGTAGGTGAGGTAGTGCATGGGCGAACTCGGCGGGATCGAATAGATCACCGCCGGTACGGAACTGGCCACGGTCCACGGCCCGTTCAAGGACGTCGAGGTGAACCAGATTCCGTTCTCCACCGCAAACCAGCTGTCGTTGTCGACGCGCATGATCGGTGTCGCACTGTTGACCACATACTGCAGCGGTGTGCTGTTGATGGCTTTGAGTTGCGGCTCGCCATCGAACTGCGGCGCTGTCATGTGCACCGCGTTTTTCTTGATCGCCGAGGTCTGGGGAATGGTCGCGGCAATCGCCGCTTCCTTGGCCTGTGGCGTGCCGGCGACGGAGGCCTTGACGTTCTCTTTCGGGCTGTCGTCGGGGATGTTTGCGAAGTCGGCGGGCAATTTGTCGGCCGGGGTAAATGTCCACGGCCCCTTCATGTCGCTGGCGCGAAACCAGCGCCCGGAGATCAGCACGTAACTGTTCTGGTCACCGATTTCCTTGAAGATATGCCCGGTGGTGTTGCTCACATAAAGCAGGCTTGTGCCTTGGATGGGCAGCCATTGTGGCGCGCCGTCGGTCACCAGCAGTTCGGTGGGCGTGGTGGCGATGAAGATCTTCGGCTGCGGCGGTTTGGCCAGACTCGGCACCTTGTCTTTGGGATCACTTTGTCCCGTCAACAGATCGACCTGCCGACTCTTGATCGCCGCCAGTCGGGCTTTTTCCAGATCGGCAGGTGGTGCGGCCAGGCGCATGTACTCGCCGCTCAACTGGTCGGCAACCATCCAGCCATCGAATACATGCAGGTAATGTTTGCCCTGGGCATCGTTCAGCAGCAGCGGCCGAGTGTTGAGCACCCGTTGCAGCGCAGTGCCGTCCACCGCTCGATAGGCGGCCTCGCCATCAATATAGACAAGCAGAGCGGGGACGTCGGACGTGACGATGGCTGGCGGCGTATTTTCCAGTGGCGCGCTGTCGGCTTTCTGCTCGGCCGACAGCACGCCTACGGCGGCTTCGAGCTGATCCAGCGAAATGGTCTTCTTGCGGTTTTCGGCGTCCTTTTGCAATGCCGCGACCCAGATGTCGGCCTGGCGGGCATCGGCCGGGAAGTCGGCCTTGATCAGCTTGTACTGATCGAGCGCCACCCAGCGGGTCGCTTTGTCGACCAGTGTATGCGCGCTGAACTGGACGATGCCGTAGGTGGACTTGCCGTCGCCACCTGTGGCTTCGACCGCTGCGCGGGCATTGAGGGTATAGCCATCCCAGCTGTCGAGTTGCGGCTGGTACACGGTCAGTTTCGCCTTGCCGCTGGTGATGACTTGCGGCCATGTTGGCGCGTCCGGCGCTGCGTCAGCGGTTGTTGTCGCGGGGGCTGCCAAAGCATTGCCGAAGGTCAGCAGCCACAGCATCAGCATCACAAGAAACGAGCGCGGATAAGGCATTGTCAGCTCCATCGACAGGGCGATTTCCAAAGGAATCATCGCGAAAGCACAACCGTCGAAAAAGCATAGTCGCCCGTGATGCAAATACCCGGTCGATTTGCGGACAAGCAGAAAGTCGAGTGTGGCAATGTATTGCGATGTGGTATTTCAAGGCACGCAATCCTTAAACCCGTTCGCGAGAGGTCGCCATGTTCAACGCCATTCTGATCGACAAAGACGACCGCGGTTATCGCGCCAGCGTGCAAGCGATCAACGAGGACCAGTTACCCGAAGGCGATGTCACCGTACGTGTCGCCTACAGCACACTCAACTTCAAGGATGGCCTGGCGATTACCGGCAGCAGTCCGGTGGTGCGCAAATTTCCGATGGTGCCGGGGATCGATCTGGCCGGTACGGTTGAGGCCAGTGCTCACGCCGATTACAAGGTCGGCGATGCAGTGTTGCTCAACGGCTGGGGCGTCGGTGAAAGTCATTGGGGCGGTCTTGCGCAAAAAGCCCGGTTGCAGGGTGACTGGCTGATTCCGTTGCCCAAGGCTTTTACCCCGGCACAGGCGATGGCCATTGGCACCGCTGGCTACACGGCGATGCTGTGCATCCTCGCGCTGGAGCGCAATGGCGTCACGCCCGATCAGGGCGAGATTCTGGTGACGGGCGCCAATGGCGGTGTGGGCAGTTTTGCCATCGCTCTGCTCAGCAAACTCGGCTACCGGGTGGTGGCATCCACCGGTCG
>NZ_QAIU01000528.1:0-554 GCF_003061205.1 Pseudomonas sp. HMWF006 | reverse complement strand
CCTTGTCCGAACCCGGCAAACCGCTGGCCAAGGAGCGTTGGGCGGGCGTCATTGATTCGGTTGGCAGCCACACCCTGGCCAACGCCTGCGCCAGCACACGAGCCGAAGGAACAGTCGCTGCCTGCGGCTTGGCGCAAGGTATGGATTTTCCGGCGTCGGTAGCGCCTTTCATCCTGCGCGGCGTGACGCTGGCCGGCATCAATAGCGTGACTCAGCCCAAGACGCGCCGCCTGGAAGCCTGGGATCGTCTGGCGAAGGATCTGGACTTCGCGTTGCTGTCGCTGATCAGTCATGAAATCAGCCTGAGCGAAGCGGTCGATGCGGCGCCGACATTGCTCGCCGGACAGTTGCGCGGCAGGGTTGTCGTTGACGTCAATCGCTGACAGAGTTAACGCCATCGCGGCGCTTGCGGACCGTGCTTCAACCAATCAGGGAGTGAGGTTTTCGATGGACTTGAAACGGCAGCAGATCGACGCCTTCACGGTTTCGGGCTTGCGTGTACGCACGGACAATGCAGCAGAGCACAGCACCGAGTCGGCGAAGATCGGCCCGAT
>NZ_QAIU01000050.1:0-9472 GCF_003061205.1 Pseudomonas sp. HMWF006 | reverse complement strand
AAGGCGTGCGGACGGCGGGCAAGTTCTGCGGGCAATCGACGCAGCAAGTCGGGATCGAGTGGCTGACCGCCACCCATCGGGTCTTCGGCGTAATGATTGAGCACAATGCCGATGGCTTCGGCGTGCAGTGGATTGCTGTAACTGGCCTGAAGTACAAGAATTTCTGCGGAATCCATTTCCATCCCCAAACACATGATGAGCCCCGGCACGCAAAGGGCGGGCTGAAAGGCTGACTCGACCTTAACGCGGACGTGTGCAGGTCGGCAATTATAAAAAACCAAAGATTCGGCAGCGCCTGCACCGTGTGACCTGCAGGCGCTGCCGCATGCGCCGATCTTGGGCTTTGTGCCGTGCCATTCAATGGCCCCAGATCAGTTCTTCCGTCCACCCCAGTTCGGCAAAGTCCAGCGCCCGCAACCGGGCCTCACCGGCGCAGAAAAACTCGTCCAGCTGCGGCGGCTTGACCGACGTACCACTGAGCATCGCATGCACCTGGCCGCGATGATGAATCTGGTGTTCGTACAGATGCGACAGCAGGCGCAAGCGGCTGTCGTGCTGCGGCGTGTCGCGGGCGATGGTGACGATCCGGCCAAGATCGGCATCGCGCAGTTGTTCGCAATAGGCGATCAGGCGCCGGTCAACGTGGGTCTGCTCCTCATGCAGCGCTGCGGCGTCGGTGAAGGGCTCGTCCTGATTGAAAAACACGTAGCAATCGGGATGCGGCTCGGCGCCTCGTAGCTCACGTTCCAGCGCATCGACGTAAAACCAGTCGCAGGTGAGGATGTGATTGAGGGTCAGACGAATGCTCGGGAAGAAGCTCACTCGCGGCGCTGCCAGCTCGGTGTCGGGCAGTTGCGACCAGGCCTTGGCCAGGCGGTGATTGGCCCAGGCATTCTGATAGGCCTGGGTCAGCAGATGGTGGGACAGCGGTTGCGGCATGATTGCGCCCTCCTCACTTCAGGCTTCGGCGAAGCGTTGCAACTGCATCTCCTGCAAGCGACTGAGGGTGCGGCGGAACGGAAACTCCAGATAACCCTCGGTATACAACGCGTCCATGGGCACCTGTGCCTCGACAAACAGCGGCACCTTGCGGTCGTAGCACTCGTCGACCAGCGCGATGAAACGCCGCACACCGTCGTCATGAACCGACAATTGCGGCAGCTCACGGTCACCCGCCACGACTCGCTCGGCTCCGTCCTCGGTACCGCGGGCGATGCGCCCCTCGCGTTTGCGAGCGCTGAGGTTCGGCACGTCGCCCAACAGAATAGCCCGATAGTTGTCGCACAGCGCGATGAAATCCATCGCGGCAAAAGGCTGCTCGCAGAGGTCGGCGTAGCGGCACCAGAGCACGCTCTCGCTGGCCTGCACCACGTCCAGAACACGATGACCAACCGCCACCGGTTCCGGATGGGCCGTTTGCCCGGCCGTCAGGGCTTGAAAGACATCGCCCAAGGCGCTGGCCGAGCCAGGCGTGGCGACAAAGTAGCGTTGCTCGATCGCCCCCGGGTGCAGGCGATGATCCTCGGCACCGTTGACCGCAACCACTTGCATATGCGCCTTGATCGCCGCAATCGCCGGGACAAACCGGTCGCGATTGAAGCCATCGGCGTACAGGTCGTCCGGCGGCAGATTGGAGGTGCAGACCACCACCACGCCTTCATCGAACATCACTTGAAACAGGCGGCCGAGAATGATCGCATCGCCAATGTCATTGACGAACAGCTCATCGAAGCACAGCACACGAACTTCCGCTGCCAGTTCCCTGGCCAGGGCCCGCAGCGGATCGGCGATCCCGGTCAACTGGAACGAGCGCTGATGCACCCAGCCCATGAAGTGATGAAAATGCTGACGCCGCGCTGGCACCCGCAGGCTCTGATAGAACTGGTCCATCAGCCAGGTCTTGCCGCGCCCGACCGGCCCCCACAGATAAACGCCGGTGACCGAACGGGCACCGGCGTGCAGGGCTTCATGGCATTTTTGCAGGGCGAACACGGCATGTTCCTGCGCCTCATCCTGGATGAAGCCCTTGTGTTCGATGGCGTGCTGCCAGGCGCTGAGCGGAGAGTCGAAAGTCATGCGCGGCAGTATGCCACGATGGCTACAGGGAAATATCCAGCCGCGCGATTTTGCCCTGTTCGTTGAGACGGAACGTGTAGCGCAATTGCGCCGGACTGCCAGGAAACGTTCCGCTGATCAGGCCGTGTACCAGCACCTTGCCGGTGCGCTGCTGGACGTCCAGCACCTCGACCCGTGGCTGATAGCGTTGCGCAGTGTCCTGCATCCATTGCGCGATGGCGCGTGGACCGACCTGATGCTGACCCTCATCGAACACGTTGGCATCCTCGGCAAAGAAACTGGCGACGCGGCTGGTGTCACGCGCGTTGGCCGCGTCGAGGTACGCCGCGATGGCCGGGGCCAGGGTAGAGACGGGATGGGACATGATTGCAGCTCCTTTTTTGTCGGGTTCTGGCGCCATCCTAAAGCAGCCCTGCGTCAGTTTTTGTCAGCAGTGAAGCGTCCGCTTTCATCCAGTTTCATTTGCTCGCGCCAAGTGCGCAGCAAATCGCTGCGTCGGCCCGGATAGCGCTCGCCCTGCGCACTGGCAGCGCTGATGCGGTCGGTTCGGAACGTACGGTAGGCGCTGCGCAACTCACACCAGGCGACGATGATCCGCACCTCATTGAGAAACCCCAGCGCTAATGGCCAGATCAGTCGCTGGCTGGGCATCTGGCGGGCGTCGGCATAGTCGATATGCAACTTGGCCTGATCGCGGATCGCGTGACGAAACACATTCAACGCCACGGCATTCTGAGGAAACCCGTAACCCGGCGGTCCTGGCATCACCGTCGGATTGCGCAGCGCCTCCTGGGCCTGCGGATCGAGCACTGCGGCAATCTTGGCCAAGGCGTCTGCGGCGGCCTTGCCCAAGACCTCGTCGCCACGCTGATCGACATAACGCAGCCCCAGCACGATGGCCTCGGTCTCGTCGGCATTGAGCATCAGCGGTGGCAGAAACAGACCACTGCGCAACACATAACCAATGCCCGCCTCGCCATGAATCGGCGCACCGAGCGCGGTGAGCTCGGCGATGTCGCGATAGAGCGTGCGCTCGGAGACTTCCAGCTCGGCCGCCAGACTCGCGGCGGTCACCGCACGTTTCTTGCCGCGCAAAACCTGCAGCAAAGTCAAAAGACGAGTGGTACGCGACACGATGTTCAGGCTCTGCACGGAAAGGTGCGCGCAGCTTAGCAGAGGCTGGTGTCAGGAAATGGCAGGAGCCTGGATGAACAACGGCATTCAGTGGTAGAAGCAGGCAGTGGGGATAAAGACCGGCTACATCCTTTACGTTTAACAGGTGTAAAGGATGTCCCCGGTCTGATGTGTAAAGGATGTACCCGTCTCTACAGGGTGTCAGATGTCGACTTTGTGTCGGGCCGCATAGAGGCAGAGCATTTCCATCGCCAGGGTCGCTGCGGCGAGTGAGGTCAGGTCGGCATGATCGTAGGCCGGGGCCACTTCCACCACGTCCATGCCGACCAGATTGATCCCGCGCAAACCGCCCAGAATCTCCAGCGCCTGCACCGTACTCAAGCCGCCGCACACCGGCGTACCGGTGCCTGGCGCAAAGGCCGGATCGAGGCAGTCGATGTCGAACGTCAGGTACACCGGGTTATCGCCCACCCGGGCGCGGATGGCCTCGACAATCGCCTCGCAGCCACGCCGATGCACCTGCCGCGCATCGAGCACCTGAAATCCCATGTGATCGTCGTTGGTCGTGCGCAACCCGATCTGCACCGAGCGCGCCGGATCGACCAACCCTTCCCGCGCCGCGTGCCAGAACATGGTGCCGTGATCGACCCGTTTGCCCGCCTCGTCCGGCCAGGTGTCGCTGTGTGCATCGAAGTGGATCAACGACAGCGTGCCATGCTTGCGTGCATGCGCCTTGAGCAATGGATAGCTGATGAAATGATCGCCTCCGAAGGTCAGCATCGCGCTGCCGGCATTGAGGATGTGTTCGGCATGGGCTTCGATGCTTTCTGGAATGCTGTGCGGCGAACCGTAATCGAAGTCGCAGTCGCCATAGTCGATCACCGCCAGATGATCGAACGGATCGAACGTCCACGGCCAGTGGCGCTCCCAGGCAATCCCGGTGGACGCCGCGCGAATCCCGCGCGGGCCGAAACGCGCGCCGGGGCGGTTGCTGGTGGCGGTGTCGAACGGCACACCGCTGACCGCCACGTCAACGCCGCGCAAGTCGCGGCTGTAGCGTCGGCGCATGAAACTGGTGATCCCGGCGTAGGTGCTTTCGGCGGCAGTGCCGTAGAGGCTGTCGCGCGTGATGGCCTGATCGTTTTGCATGGGCACGTCCATCTCGGTTTACTCCTGGTGTTATTGATGGCTGCGGAAAGTGGTCCACAAGCGGGTGCGCTGACGCATGTCCTTGAGGCTCATGCTGCGGTCGGCGTACAGCCGTTCGCGCACGGCGGCCGGCGGGTAGATGTCGGGGTCGCTGCGCACGGCTTCATCCACCAGCGGCGTCGCGGCCTGGTTGGCGGTGGCGAAGAACAGCGTATTGGTCAGCTCGGCCACCGAATCGGGGCGCAGCATGAATTCGATGAATGCTCGCGCAGCGTCCGGGTGCGGCGCGTCTTTGGGGATGGCCAGGTTGTCCTGCCACACCAGCGTGCCCTCCCGTGGAATACGGTAGGCGACCTCGAACGGCTTGCCGGCCTTGCGGGCCTGATCGGCGGCCATGCTCGCGTCGCCGTTATAGGTCAGCGCCAGACACACGTTGCCGCTGGCCAGATCATTGATCTGCCGGCCGGTGGCGACGTACAACACCGACGGCTGCAATTTCTGCAGTAGCGTCTGGGCGGCGGCCAGATCATTGCGCTCGGTGCTGTAGGGATCTTTACCGAGGTAATGCAGTGCCAGGCCGATGACTTCCTGCGGCGAATCCAGAATGGCAATGCCGCAATCCTTGAGCTTGCTGGCGTATTCGGGCTTGAACAGCAGGTCGAGACTGTTAAGCGGAACATCTGGCAGCCGCTGTTTCACGGCCTCGACGTTCATGCCCAAGCCGAGCGTGCCCCAGGTGTACGGCACGCCGTAGCGATTGCCGGGATCGACGGCGGCGAGCTTTTCCAGCAGATCCGGGTCCAGATTGGCGTAACCCTTGAGTCCGTCGTGGCGGATTTCTTTCAACGCGCCGGCAGCCAATCCGCGCGCCAACACAGTGGAGGACGGCACGACCACGTCATAACCGCTGCCACCGGTGAGCAATTTGGTTTCCAGCACCTCGGAGGTATCGAAAGTGTCGTAACGCACGTGAATGCCGGTCTCCTGCTCGAAACGCTGCAGGGTGTGCGGCGGCACGTAATCGGCCCAGCTGTAGAGGTTGAGGGTTTTGTCCTCGGCCTGGGCATGGGTGACCACGGACAACAACAGCGCGGGGAAACACAGCTTGAACACGGGAGCCATGACGAACACCTGACCGGAGGAAGTGGTGGCAGGATGCGCCGTCGGATACATTAGAAAAATAGCGAAATAATTATCCTGACTTTACCCCGGAGTAATGTGATGCTCGGCCAGCTTCACGATATTGATCTGCAGTTGCTGCGCCTGTTTGTCAGCGTGGTCGAGTGCGGCGGATTCAGCGCCGCGCAAGGTGAATTGGGCCTGAGCCAGTCGAGCATCAGCCAGCAAATGGCCAAGCTGGAAACGCGCCTGGGCTATCGCCTGTGCAGCCGTGGCAAGGCGGGTTTCAGCGTCACGCCCAAGGGTGAGCAATTATTGATTGCCATCCGTAGCCTGTTCGAGTCGATCGAAACCTTTCGCCATCAATCCAACGGCGTCGCCGGGCGGCTGATTGGCGAGGTGCGACTGGGCATTTCCGAGGCGGTCGATCAATCCGTGCTGCAACGCGTGGCTGTGGCGATCCGGCGTTTTCGCGAACGCGATGAATCGGTGCGCATCGAGCTGATCAGCGCGATGCCCGGTGAGATGGAGCGCCTGTTACTGCAGCAACGGCTGGATCTGGCGATCGGTTACTTCTCTCAGGCACAGAGCGCTTTCGACTATCGCCAGTTGTTCAGTGAAACCCAGCATTTGTACTGTGCACCGGGGCATCCGTTATTCACCGACGTTTCGCCCGGCGACGAGGCCTTGGCCGCCTGTGACCGGGTCGATCACCCGTACCGTTTTTTGCGCAGTGACGAGCCGTTTCAGGGCAAGGTCTGTTCGGCGCGCTCGGAACAGGTGGAAGGCACGCTGACCTTTATTCTGTCCGGCAAACACGTGGGCTATCTGCCCGAACACTATGCGCGCAGCTGGCAAGACAGAGGCCTGTTGCGGCCGGTGCGTGAAGGAGAGTTGAGTTTTGAGGTGGCGTTTCATCTGGCCCGGCATCGCGCGCAGGTGCCGGGGGATGCGCAAAAGGCGTTTGAGGAGGATTTGCTCGCGGCCTTCTCCTGACACACAGCCCCCGTGCGGCGCGGGAGCTTGCTTGCGCCGGGCTGCGCAGCGGCCCCTGGTTTTTTCAGCCATGCACCCATTTACGGCTGCTGCGCCGCCGAGCGCGAGCACGCTCCCGCGCCACAATGCGGTGTGTCAGGTTGGGCCGATAAGCACCTCCCCCAATAAAACCTGACCTTTCAGGCAGTTATTGCTCGTTGCCCTCGCCGACCGCTTCCGGCATCCTGCGCCTCCATTTTCTGACCCGGCCCCGCCTCGCGGCACGCAAACCACCATGACCGCCTCTGAAAAAGCCCCGCGCAACAACGACCTGATCTACGGCCTCAACGATCGCCCGCACCTCACCGCCACCGTGTTCGCCGCGCTGCAACACGTACTGGCCAGCTTCGTCGGCATCATCACGCCGACCCTGATCATGGGCGGCGCCCTCGGCCTGCACAGCGAAATTCCCTACCTGATCAGCATGGCGCTGTTCGTTTCCGGCCTCGGCACCTTCGTGCAGGCCAAACGTTTCGGCCCGGTCGGGTCTGGCCTGCTGTGCCTGCAAGGCACCAGTTTCTCTTTTATCAGCGTGATTCTCAGCGCCGGGTTCATGGTCAAGGCGCGGGGCGGCGGCACCGATGAAATCCTCTCGACGATCTTCGGCGTGTGTTTTTTCGCCGCGTTTATCGAGGTGGTGCTGAGCCAGTTCATCGGCAAATTGCGCATGCTGATCACCCCGGTGGTCACCGGCACCATCATCACCCTGATGGGCCTGTCGCTGATCAAAGTGGCGATGACCGACATCGCTGGCGGTTTCGGTGCAGCGGATCTCGGCGCAGCAAGCCATGTGTTCCTCGCGGCACTAGTGCTGGGCACCATCGTCGTGCTGAACCGCGTCGATGTGCCCTTCCTGAGACTGGGTGCCATCGTCATTGGCCTGACCCTCGGTTACGTGGTCGCGTGGCTGATGGGCACCGTGGATTTCGCCAGCCTGCCCGAGGTGCCGCTGGTCAGCGTGCCGGTGCCGTTCAAGTACGGTTTCAACTTCGACTGGGTGGCGTTCGTGCCGGTGGCGGTGATTTTCCTCGTGTCGCCGCTGGAGGCCGCAGGCGATCTGACGGCCAACTCGATGATCTCGCGGCAACCGGTCAAAGGCCCGCTGTACATCCGCCGGATCAAATCCGGCCTGCTCGCCGACGGCCTGAACTCGGCCATGGCGGCCGTGTTCAACAGCATGCCAATGGTGACCTTTGCGCAGAATAACGGGGTGATCCAGCTCACCGGCGTGGCCAGTCGTTACGTCGCGTTTTTCATCGCCGGCCTGCTGGTGCTGCTGGGATTGTTCCCGATGATTGGCGCGGTGCTGCAACTGATGCCGAAACCAGTGCTCGGCGGCGCCGAGCTGGTGATGTTCGGCACCGTGGCGGTGGCCGGGATCAAGATCCTCGCCGAGGCGGGCCTGCATCGGCGCAACATGCTGATCGTGGCGATCTCAATCGGTATGGGCCTGGGCATCGCCGCCGTACCGCAAGTGCTGCGCGAACTGCCACAGGCACTGCGCAACATCTTCGAATCGCCAATCACCGTCGGCGCATTGTGCGCAATCGTGCTGAACATCTTTCTGCCAGAAGAATTCATCGAGCTGGAAGAAGACGACTTCGACCCGGAAGCTTCTATTCTTCAGGTCATGGAAAACCCCGATGTTGCGGCCAAAGGTGAACCTGGCCAACCTGTGGCTGTCGCACAGTTGAACCGCTAAACGCTACGCCTTGAAAAAGGGCTGAGCCGGTGACGGTTCAGCCCTTTTTTGTTGAGAGACCGCTTATGCGCCGCGTCCACGCTGTCATTCTGTCACTGCTCCTGCTGTCCCTCAGTGCCTGCGCGCTGTTTCCCAACCGCGATCCGGTCAACATCAACGTGGTCGGCCTCGAACCGTTGCCGAGCCAGGATCTGGAAGTGCGCTTCGCGATCAAGTTGCGCGTGCAGAACCCCAACGAAACCGCCATCGACTACAACGGCATTGCCCTGGATCTGGAGGTCAACGGCCATTCACTGGCGTCGGGGGTCAGTGATCAGAGCGGTTCGATCCCGCGTTTTTCCGAAACCATCGTCAGCGTGCCGGTGAGCATTTCCGCGTTCTCGGTGTTGCGCCAGACCCTGGGCCTCAGCCAGACCCAAACCCTAGATAACTTGCCCTACGTGCTGCACGGCAAACTTGCCGGCGGTTTGTTCGGCACCATGCGTTTCGTCGACAGTGGCAAGCTCAGCCTGCCCAAGGCCAGTGCCGCGACCTGGTAAAAATGCGCTAGCCTGCGCGTTCGTCCAGAACACTCATGGAGGCCGCTGGTTTATGGAAGACACACCGACGCTGTACACCGAACGGCTGATCCTGCGCCCACTGCAACTGGAGGACGCCGAAGCCGTGCAACGCCAGTTCCCGCACTGGGAGGTCGTGCGCTATCTGAACGTTGCCGTTCCCTGGCCCTACCCGGAGAATGGTGCGCTCAGCTATCTGCGTGACATCGCCTTGCCAGCGGTGGCGGCGGGCCAGGAGTGGCACTGGTCGATTCGCCTCCAGCGCGCACCGCAACAGTTGATCGGCGCTATCAGCCTGATGGATCAACCAGACAATCATCGTGGCTTCTGGCTGGCGCCGGCGTGGCAAGGTCAGGGTTTGATGACTGAAGCCAGCGTGGCGGTAACCGATTACTGGTTCAAAACGCTCAATCGCCCGCTGATGCGCGTGCCGAAAGCCGCGCCGAACCTCGGCTCGCGCAGGCTGTCCGAGCGCGCCGGCATGCGCCTGATCCGAACCGATGAAGACGATTTCGTCGCCGGCCGCCTGCCTCGGGAAATCTGGGAAATCACCCGCGAGCAATGGCTGCAACAGCGCACCCCCTGAAGGTCTGCGGCCAGCGGCAAATCATGAGGTGAAGCGCACGCCGGGTTTCGCTCGCTCGTCAACGGACAGTTCGAACACATCCGGTCGGGCGTAATGGCCGACCACGTCATAGTC
>NZ_QAIU01000527.1:522-2904 GCF_003061205.1 Pseudomonas sp. HMWF006 | reverse complement strand
AACTCAAGTTCTCAAAAGCCCCTCACCCTGACCCTCTCCCGGAGGGAGAGTGGACTGACTGTGGTGTCTGGGCGAATTGCATTGACGTGCGATACCGAGTCGAACTCGGATTTTGAACAGCACGGAGATCGGCTCCCTTTCCCCCTCGCCCCCCGTGGGGGAGAGGGCTGGGGTGAGGGGGAACGATCTAAAGCACGCCACAAAATCCGGACCAAAAAAAGCCCCCGAAAACTCAGGGGCTCTTCTGTCAGTGCGGTTGATAAACCGTGAGCATCTGCCCCGGCTTCAACGCTTTACCCGCACTCGGATTCCAGCGCTTGAGATGCTGCATCTCAACGTTGAAGCGCTTGGCCACGACGTACAGCGTGTCACCGCGCTTGACCTTGTACTGGGTCTGCTGCGCGCTGTCGTCCTTGCCTTTGCTCTTGCTGTTGGCCGCAATCACGGTATTGACGCGCCCCGACTTGCGAGCCGGCGTGCGCTTGGTGGTGTCTTGCATCACCAGCGTCTGGCCGACCTTGAGGTTCTTGCCGGTCAGCTTGTTCCAGCGCTGCAGATCCTTGACTTCAACCTTGTTGGCCTTGGCGATGGAGCCGAGGTTGTCGCCACGCTTCACGCGATAGGCACGCTTGAGCTGTGCCACTTCCGACGGATCGGCGCCTTCGAACACCGGTTTCAGCGAGCGCGGGCTGATCAGCTCTTCCGGCCGCATGGTCTGCAGGCTGGCGGTCAGCAGTTGCGCCTTCGATGTCGGCACCAGCAGGTGCTGAGGGCCGTCGATGGTGGTGCGCTGCTTGAACGCCGGGTTGAGCTGGAACAGTTCGTCTTCGTCGATGTTGGCCACTGCCGCGACCTTCGACAGGTCCATGCGCTGGTTGATTTCGACGACCTGGAAATACGGCTCGTTGGCGATCGGGTTGAGGTTCACCCCGTAGGCTTCCGGCGCCAGCACCACTTGCGACAGCGCCAGCAGTTTCGGCACGTAGGCCTGGGTTTCCGCCGGCAACGAAGACAGGTTCCAGTAGTCGGTCGGCAGGCCTAGCTTCTCGTTCCGCTCAATGGCGCGGCTGACGGTGCCTTCACCGGCGTTGTAGGCGGCCAGGGCCAGCAGCCAGTCACCGTTGAACATGTCGTGCAGGCGGGTCAGGTAATCCATCGCTGCGGTGGTCGAGGCGGTGATGTCGCGACGGCCATCATAAAAGCGGGTCTGGCGCAGGTTGTAGTAGCGGCCCGTGGACGGGATGAACTGCCACAGCCCCGACGCGTCGGAGCGGGAGTAGGCCATCGGGTTGTAGGCGCTCTCGATCACTGGCAGCAGGGCCAGTTCCAGCGGCATGTTGCGCTCTTCGAGACGCTCGACGATGTAATGAATATAGAGACTGCCGCGTTCGCCGGCATTCTCGAGGAAAGAGGGGTTGCTGGCGAACCACAGGCGCTGCTGCTCGATGCGCGGGTTCACGCCCAGGCCTTCTTGCAGCTGGAAACCGCCGCGCATACGCTCCCAGATGTCCTGGGGCACCTGCGGGCTGGGCTTTTCACTCAACCAGATGGGCTTCTGCTTGGCTCGCGCAGCAATGTTCGGCGTATGGGTCGCTTCAGTCTGCGGAGCATGGCTGGAACAGCCCGCCAGCGTGGCGGACACAGCCACCGCGATGGCTTGCGCCAGGCGGGTCAATGCGTCTGAATTGACGGACTTACGTATGGATGACGACATTGGCTGGGAGTAAGTTCCGGGCAAAAATGTCGGGCGATTCTAGAAAGCGCACCCCCTGCGGTCAACCATTCAGAATTTTTGTACCAGCTGGTGAGTCACTTAGAATTTATCTTTCCAGGCTCGCAGCGCAGCAAATACCTCACTCGGCGCCCGGTTTTGAGCGCCTGCCCGTTCGTCCACTTTTTGTGTAACTAATGTTTCAGTGGTCCGCAAAAACGGGTTGGTGAGCTTTTCCAGGGCCAGGGTCGAGGGCAGGGTCATGACCCCGTTTTGCCGTTGCTGGCTGACTTTTTCCAGACGAGCGGCGATGTCCGGGTTGGTCGGTTCCACCGCAGCCGCAAACTTGAGATTGCTCAGGGTGTATTCATGGGTGCAGTAGACCAGCGTATCTTCGGGCAACGCGGCGAGACGGCTCAGGGAATGGTGCATCTGCTCCGGCGTGCCTTCGAACAAGCGGCCACAACCGGCGGCAAACAAGGTGTCGCCGCAAAACAGCAGGCCGTGGTGGTAATAGGCAATGTGTCCCAAGGTGTGACCGGGCACCGCATAGACCGCGAAGTCCCAGCCGAGCACACTGACGCTGTCGTTGTCCTTGAGCGCCACGTCACGTGCCGGGATGTTTTCGCTGGCCGGCCCATAGACCGTGGCGCCGCTGGCCTGCTTGAGGC
>NZ_QAIU01000527.1:0-512 GCF_003061205.1 Pseudomonas sp. HMWF006 | reverse complement strand
GGCGTCGAGCCACGCCAGCACTGGCGCGGCATCGCCCGGATCGACCACCGCGCAGCGTTGGGAGCGGTGATCCTGTAACAACCAGATGTAGTTGTCGGTGAACGCGGGCAGGGCACTGATCTGTATCATTGTCGGAATTCGCCAAGCGGAAAACATTGGCGCATCTTAGTAGTTCCTGGCGCGTTGGAGAATGACATGACCGATAAAGCGTTCGCTCAGGCCGATCCGGACTGGCTGGCATTGATCAGCGCCGCACGTGAATGGCTGTCGGGGCCGCTCGGGCAATTTCTGCTCGACGAAGAGCGGCGCATGCTTGAAGACGAGCTGGGTCGCTTCTTCGGTGGTTATCTGGTGCATTACGGCCCGTCCGCGCAAACCCCGCCCTCGGCACCGCAGGTTCAGCGCAACGTGCGCCTTGGCGCGCCGCTGCCCGGGGTCGAGATCGTCTGCGAAGAACAGGCCTGGCCGCTGAGCGAGCATGCCGCCGACGTGGTGGTGATGCAGCACGGCCT
>NZ_QAIU01000526.1:5611-6222 GCF_003061205.1 Pseudomonas sp. HMWF006 | reverse complement strand
GTCCCACCATCCTTCCCAAAACACTAGCGGAAACGGTCAAGGCGGACATCATCTTTTTGGCCGTCCGTTTCGACTCGCACCAGGATGTCGCCAACGCGCTGCCGACCTGGAAAGGCAAGACCATCGTCGATGTAACCAACACCCAAGTGCCCCCAGAGGAACTGGGAGGACAGCCTTCTTCCATGGTCGTTGCGCGGTCCTTCACGGGTGTCAGGCTGGTCAAAGGCTTCAACCATCTGGGTGCATCCGTCCTCGCCCAGGATCCGGCCGTGCATGGCGGCAGGCGGGTCGTGTTCCTGGCCAGCGACGATGACGAGGCCGCGGCCGAGATCGGCGCGCTTGCAGAAAATCTCGGTTTCTCGCCGGTCCAACTTGGCAGGCTTTCCGAGGGCGGGCTGCTGGTCCACGCACGCGCAAATAGCTGGGGTCGACTGATCTTCAAGGACCTCGTCACTTTCGCCGGTTGAGCAGGACGTACCCAACGATAACAACACAACGAACGCGCTCGGGTCGAGCGCAAGTCGACTCGATCGACGCGGAGAAATCCCCATGAATACCGAGAAAAACGTCCAGACCGTGAAGGACTTCTTTGCGGCCATTGGCCGCGGCGA
>NZ_QAIU01000526.1:2525-5601 GCF_003061205.1 Pseudomonas sp. HMWF006 | reverse complement strand
GGACGGTCTGCTGGCGCTGGTCGCCGAAGACATCGAGTGGATCATCCCGGGCGAAGACTGGCCTCTGGCCGGTACGCGCCACGGCCATGCGGGGCTTGCGGATTTACTCGAGACCGCATCCAGGTCGATGGAGACGTCCACCGAGCCCCGGGAGTTCATCGCGCAGGAAGACCGGGTGCTGGTCGTCGGTTTCGCCAAGGGCAAGATTAAAGCCAGCAACAAGACGTTCGAAGATGACTGGATCTTCGCCATCACGGTCCGCGACGGCAGACTGACGAAGATCCGCGAGTACATTGACACGCAGGCACTGGCACGAGCTTCGCAGATCGACGCATCCGGACTCACGTAGCAAAAACCGTTTGGGGCCCCTCGCCATTCGGATTCCAAACCTTGTAGGAGGTCCCCATGTACGACACATCCAAGCTATCCGAGTTGATCCGCTTCGCACGCGTTGATTCAGGCGCCACCGTCATCGACGTTTACCCGGGCGACGGCGACTGGACGCGTCTATTCTCCGACGCCGTGGGACCCAACGGACGGGTCTATAGCTTCGCGCCTGCCGAAGTCGCCCACTTCAAGAACGATCCTGTCGGCAACATGCGTACGTTGGCGAAGGAGCCGGGCCGGGCAAACGTCGAGGCGGTTTCGGCGGACCTCGTGGCGATGCCGGAAGTCACGCAGCCCGCAGATGTCCTGTGGCTGCACCTGTTCTACCACGATCTCCACACCGCGCTGATGCAGTCCAAGGACGCGACGGCGGCCGACTTCAATCGCGCCGTGTACGATCGGGTCAAGCCGGGTGGGTACTACGTCATCGTCGACCACGCCGCCGCTGGCACAGCGGGCACCAGTGTTGCCCAGTCGCTGCACCGGATCGACCCAACCTCCGTTCGGAAGGAGGCGGAGGCGGCCGGCTTCCTGCTGGACGCGGAAAGCAACATGCTCGCGAACAAGGATGATCCGCGATCAGTTGAGGTGTTCGATCCCGCGATCAAGGGCGAGACCGATCGTTTCGTCTACCGGTTTGTGAAGCCGTGACGGCTGCCAGCGACGGCCGCTTGGCGGCGGCACACTCCGACCACGACGAACGTCTCTTGCTGGCCGATTGCCGTCACTCGACACTCGACACCATCTTGCATGGCCGCACTGCTTGGCAGCTCCGATCCAATGGGACGAAACCCGATCCAGCACCTGGACTCTCTACTGTATTCAGGGTTTGGATGGAATGAGGAGAACCAGATCTGTATTACCGATGTCGACACCCGCTTGTGAAAGCAAGGTAGAGACTTGCCCGCGATGATGAGTCTGGTGGTTGAAGAAGTGCATGAGCAAACCAAAGAAACTTTTGTCTGCGGGCGTCCCTGCCATGTTTGTGTAACTCAGGGTGTCATCTAAATGTGACTCTGTAATGGAGCGAGACCATTCCATAATTACCCTATCGAGCCATATCCGATGAGCCGATAAATCGCGGATGTTTGAGAACGTCAGCTGGTTGAGACTTTTCGGGGCAGGAAGTTGCTGAACCGGCTTCAGAGCCGAGTAGTTCGCTGGGTGCCCGGCGAATCGCTGCAGCCAGATAACGTCTCCCGCCACCAAGTGGTTCAGCGTCCCGATAATAGAACCAAAGTATGCGTTTCTATTCAGTGAAAGCTCTTCATCTGACAAGCGCTTGGCCGCTTCATAAATATTTGCGTTCATCCATTCGTTATAAGTCGCCATCAGGCAGACATGGTCGGTACGATTCATTGTTTTCGCCCTTGGTTCGTTTACGCGCCCAGGTACAGGGTGAAACCGAGCCCTTCTAAACGGTCGGTACGGCAGCACCAGCGATGGCTATAGTCAATGATGCGTCAGAGCGAATCCAGCCCCGCAGACCACTCATGCGAAGGCACGGCAGGTTTGCTCGTCGCGACGTGTAGGTCTCACAGCGACTCGGGAACGGTCAGAACCTATTGTTCAAGCATCAGACTGCGCCAGAGAATCACCGGTGCTTCAACCGATACCGCCTCCGGTAGCTGCTCATCCTTTTTATTCAACGCTGGCAAAGTAGCTTCGGATGACGAAGGCTGGAGCGGCAATCGTTGTGCGGCCTCTGCGCTTGGCTCATCAACGCACGGCCTGGTCATTTCATCGTCACCACGACCTTGCCCTGGGCGCGGCCCTGCTCGACGTATTGCAACGCCTCAGCTGTTGATTCGAACGGGAAGGTGCGGTCAATCACCGGTTTGATGATGCCGGCCTCAATGAGCGCGGTGATGTGCTGCAGTTGCGCGCCATTGGCCCGCATGAAGACGAATGCGTAGCTGACGTCCCGCTGGCGTGCCTTGCGCCGGATACTGAAACTCAGCAGACGCATGACTTGTTGCAAAGGCCAGGACAACCCTTGCTCCCGTGCGAACTGCGCAGTGGGTGGCCCGGAGATGGAAATTAGCTGGCCTCCGGGTTTGAGCACCTTGAGGGATTTCTCCAATACATCGGCACCAAGGCTGTTCAATACCACGTCGAAGTCGTGCAGGACGCGTTCGAAGTTCTGCTGTGTGTAGTCGATCACCTGATCGGCCCCCAGCGCTTTTACCCATGCGACATTCGCGGTGCTGGTGGTGGTGGCGACAAAGGCCCCGAGGTGTTTGGCGAGCTGGATGGCCACGGTGCCGACGCCGCCGGATCCGGCATGGATGAGCACTTTCTGGCCCTTTTTCAGTCGGGCGGTTTCAACCAGCACTTGCCAGGCGGTCAGTGCCACCAAAGGGATGGACGCAGCTTGTGCCATGTGAGTATTGGCAGGTTTCAGTGCAATCGCTTCTTCGTTCACGGCGATTAATTCGGCGAACGCGCCGATCCGCGTTTCTGGTGGGCGTGCGTAAACTTCGTCTCCCGGCTTGAAGCGGGTCACCGCTGAACCCACGTCAACGACGATGCCGGCCAGATCGTTGCCCAGTATCAACGGAAACGAGTAGGGCAGGATCAGCTTGAATTCGCCTTCGCGGATCTTCGAATCCAGCACGTTAATGCTGCTGGCGTGCACCTCGATCAGGACGTCATGGGCGCCCACCACAGGGGCCGGTGCTTCGCCAAT
>NZ_QAIU01000526.1:0-2488 GCF_003061205.1 Pseudomonas sp. HMWF006 | reverse complement strand
GAGGAACACCGACGCCTTGGTCACAAAATCAAGATGCTGCTGAAAAATCCCGCCGTGGCCGGCATCTTCATAAATCACCAGTTGTGAGTTGGGGATACGCTGGGCCAGCGCATGGGAGTTAACGCTGGGCACCATGATGTCGGTGTCGCCGTTGACGATCAGCGTCGGCGTTTGCAAACGTCCGAGGTCTTGCGGCGCCTGTTTGCCCCACGCGGTAATGGCTTTCAATTGCCGCAGGAAAGCGCCGGGTGTCGGGCCTTTGTCACGATTGGTTTTGCGCGATTTCAGGCGTTGCAGGTACTGCGCGGCGGCTCGGCGGCCGTTGGGCGTCGAAGTGAAGAACAGGTAGAACTTGGGATCGCGCAGCGTCAGCAAGCCTTTGAGGATCAATGGCCACGACACCGGGCCAACTTCGTCGATACCGCTGCCGCCGGCCGGTCCGGTGCCGGTGAGGATCAAGCGGCGCACCCGCTCCGGTGCCTTTAAGGCGATGTCCTGGGCGACGAAGCCTCCGAGGGAGAAACCGAGCACATCAACCGTCTCGAACCCCAGCGCACGGATCAGTTGAAGGGCATCGTCAGCCATTTCGCCGACCGTGACTGGCGCGATTCCGCCTGAGCCGCCGATGCCGCGATAGTCGGTGGCAATCAGGCGTCGTGTCTGAGCCAGGCCATCAATGATCGCGGGATCGAAGTTATCCAGCACTGCGCCCCAATGGTTGAACAACACCAGCGGCACACCTGTCCTGGGACCGACGTCGCGATAGGCGAAAGGAACGCCATTGACGCTGATCGACAGGTTTGCCGCGTTGATGAACGACGTCTGCGCAGCGGCGGGGTTATGAGTGTTTATGGGCGACATGTCTTCTCCGAACAGAGAGCCGGATTCAATGCAGTGCTGCGGGCGCCTGCATCGAATCCGGTAGGGGTGTTCGCTACTTGGGGGTCACTGTGGCGTCTGGTAGCGCTGGGCAACTGCAGACTGGCGGATCTGCCCCAGCAGGGCCTGCCGTGCGGTCTGCAGGTCATCCCAGCGTTCTGCTTCGTGCAGGGGCGGAATGGTCACCGGTTCGCGACGATCGAAACCGGCCAGCGCGGCATCCACCAGGTCGCCCACTTCCATGATTTCGGTCAAGGTGTTGATGTCGACGCCGGAGCGATCCCAGATTTCCGTGCGGGTGGCGGCCGGCAGCACGGCCTGCACGTAGACGCCCTGTGGCGAGAGTTCCAGGCTCAGGCCTTGGGAAAGGAACAGCACAAAGGCCTTGGTCGCACCGTAGACCGTCATACCGAACTCCGGCGCCAGACCCACCACCGAACCGATGTTGATGATCGCGCCGTCGCCGGCTTTGACCAGGCGTGGAGCGATGGCGCTGGCCAGTCGCACCAGCGCAGTGGTGTTGAGGGCGACCAATTGCGCAACCTTGTCGGTGCTTTGGTCAATGAACTGACCGGACAGCGCGGCGCCGGCGTTATTGACGAGGATGCCGATTCGGGCGTCATCACGCAGACGGGACTCAATCGTGGCCAGATCGCCGGCTTGGGTCAGGTCAGCCGCAATCACATCGACGGCGACGTCGTGCTCACGGCGCAACCGGGTGGCAAGGGCCTCCAGGCGCGCCAAATCACGGGCGACCAGGACCAGATCGTGGCCGCGTTGCGCGAAGCGATCGGCGTAGACGGCACCAATGCCGGTGGAGGCGCCAGTGATCAAAACAGTAGGGCGAGTGCTCATGGGTTCATCTCTCTTTCAGGATGGGAAAAGCAGAAAACGCGATCAGGGATTGCTCAGCGTGCGGCAGTGCTCGATTCAGCCTGCGTCGGGTTAGTCGATGTAGCCCGCCGCGCTGTCGCCAGGTCGAGGTCGTAGCCGTTGTTGCCGATGTAGGTGTTTTTGAAGCGCTGGCGCAGGGCCGCGAACTCGCTGGGTACAAAGCCGTGGCCGGCGCGGTTGCGTGTCAGCGGTGCAAGCACGACGCGGTTCGACAGCGTGAGCGCGCCGAGGGTGTAAGGGGTGAACAGTTTCTGGTCGGTCATCTGGTGTTTCTTCAGTGTCCGTTAATGAAGGTCGGTGGTGCGTGCAATTAGGATGATGATCGAAATCTAAGCTGTCAACGGTTTTGATTATGACCAGCATCTATGTATCATCGGCGCAGGATTTCCCAGCGGACACGAGGTATTGCACGTGAGAGTGACCAAGGCCCAGGCGCAAGCCAATCGAGAGCACATCGTTGAAACGGCTTCAGAACTGTTCCGCGAGCGCGGTTTTGACGGTGTCGGTGTGGCCGATCTCATGGCGGCGGCCGGTTTCACCCACGGAGGCTTCTACAAACATTTCGGATCGAAGGCCGATCTGATGGCCGAAGCCTCGACCTGCAGTCTGGCCAAATCGCTGGCCGGCGCGGAAGCGCTTGATGTCGCGGGCTTCATTGACGTTTATGTGACCCGCGCACATCGGGATGGACGCAGCAGCGGCTGCACCATGGCCG
>NZ_QAIU01000525.1:0-8354 GCF_003061205.1 Pseudomonas sp. HMWF006 | reverse complement strand
ACACCTCGGTCAGTCCCCTCTCCCTCCGGGAGAGGGTTAGGGTGAGGGGCCTTTAGAGGCTCACCGCCGAGGCAACTCGATCACCACCTTCAACCCGCCCCACTTACTCTCGCCCAGCACCAGCAAGCCACCCCACGCCTCGACAATGTCGCGCACAATCCCCAGCCCCAGGCCATGCCCGTGGGTCTGCTCGTCCAGCCGCGTCCCGCGACTGAATACCTGAGTCCGCTGCTGCTCGGGAATCCCCGGCCCATCGTCCTCGACGCACAGGGCAAAGCCATCCGTACGCTCGATCACACTCAGGCGCACCTCGGCGTCCGCCCACTTGCAGGCGTTGTCCAGCAGGTTGCCGAGCAGTTCCAGCAAGTCCTCACGATCCCACGGCAATTGCAGCCCCGGCGGCGCGACGTAGCTCAAGGCCAGATGCTCGCCGTGAATCATGTTCAGCGTTGCCAGCAGCCCCGGCAGTTCCGCATCACAGTCGAACAGCGCACCCGGCAGCGCATCACCGGATAAACGCGCGCGATTGAGTTCGCGGTTGAGCCGCTGTTGCACCTGCTCCAGTTGCTCCTTGAGGATCTTGCGCAACTCGGGATGGGCATCGAGTTTTTCGCTGGAGGCCAGACTCAACAGCACCGCCAGCGGCGTTTTCAGGGCGTGCCCGAGATTGCCCAGCGCATTGCGTGAACGCTTGAGGCTGTCTTCGGTGTGGGCGAGCAGATGGTTGATCTGCGCCACCAGCGGCTCCAGCTCCACCGGCACCTGATCGTCGAGTTGCGAACGCTGGCCCTGCTGCAACTGGGCGATCTGTTCGCGAGCGCTTTCCAGCGGCTTCAAGGCGCGACGCACGGTGATTCGCTGCAACAGCAAAATCAGCAGCAACCCGGCCAGCCCGAGGCCGAGGCCGATCTGGCGCATGCGCTGGAAGCTCTCGCGCACCGGGGTGTAATCCTGAGCGACGCTGATCGAGATCGACTGCCCCAGCCGCCGATAGTCCGAACGCAGCACCAGCAACTGCTGACCGTCCGGCCCCAGTTGCAGATTGCTGTGCAGGCCAGGATGGTTGAGCAGCGGCAGATCCTGATCCCACAGCGAACGCGAGCGCCAGTGGCTGTCGGCGAAATCAATGCGAAAGTAATGCCCGGAGAACGGCCGTTGATAGGCCGGTGACAGATGCCGCTCATCCAGCTGCAACCCTTGCGGACCGCGCACCAGCGCCACCAGCAGGCTTTCGCTGTCGTTGCGCAGACCGGCTTCCAGATAACGCTGCAAACCGACTTCGAACAACCACAGGCTGATTTGCGCCAGCACCACGCCGACGATCACCATCACGCTGATCAAGCCCAGGCTCAAACGGCGCTGGATCGACCTCACGAAGCTTGCCCGCCGAACAGGTAACCCTGGCCGCGACGGGTTTCGATCACGCTTTTGCCGAGCTTGCGCCGCAGGTGATTGACGTGGACCTCCAGAACGTTGGAATCGCGTTCGGTTTCGCCGTCATAGAGGTGCTCGGCGAGGTGGCTTTTCGACAGAATCTGTTCCGGGTGCAGCATGAAATAACGCAGCAGTCGAAACTCGGCGGCAGTCAGTTGAATATCGCTGCCGTCACGCACCACGCATTGCCGGCCCTCGTCCAGGTGCAGGCCGGCGGCCTGCAGCGTCGGTTGATTGGCCTGGCCCTTGGAGCGACGCAACAACGACTGAATGCGCAGGAACAGCTCTTCGGGGTGAAACGGTTTGGTCAGGTAATCGTCAGCGCCGGCCTTAAGGCCTTCGATGCGCTCGGCCCAGGAATCGCGCGCCGTGAGAATCAGCACCGGGATCGCCAGACCGCCCGCGCGCCACTGCGCCAGCACGTCGAGCCCCGGAACACCGGGCAGGCCGAGGTCGAGAATGATCAGGTCGTAAGGCTCGCTGCTGCCCTGATACAGCGCATCACGGCCATCGGCCAGCCAGTCCACCGCATAGCCCTGACGTTGCAGGCCGGCGAGCAATTCATCGGCCAGCGGTACGTGGTCTTCCACCAGTAGCAAACGCATCGGTCAATCTTCCTTGTCTTTCACAAGCTCGCCGGTATCGGCCTTCAAATGCAGCTCGCGGGCGACGCCTTCGGCGGTGAGCAGCTCGACTTCGTAAATGTAGACGTCGTGTTTTTCTTCCAGCTCGACTTCCAGCAATTTCGAACCGGGGTAGCGGTCCATCGCCTGCTGCAGGACCTGCTCAAGCGGCAGAATCACGCCCTGCTGACGCAGACTCAGGGCTTCGTCCTGATCGAGGTCGCGGGCCTGGGCCATCGAGCAAAACAGCACAAGCGCCAACACCGTGCGGCGGGTGGCGCGAACATTAACCTTCATTACGTATCCTGATGATCCTTGAGAACCTGCCCGCTGACCGCGTCTAATTCCAGATCCCACTCCAGCCCCTGCGGGTCACGCATTTCGATCTGGTAGATGTACTTGCCGTACTGCTCTTCCAGCTCGGTGTCGGTGATCGTCGAACCCGGGTGTTTTTCCAGTGCCGTGGCGTTGAGCTTCTCGAAGGACACGATAGTACCAGCGTCGCGCAGGCGCAGGGCTTCGTCGGGGCCTAGATCGCGGGCGTGAACGATGCTGGCGGTCAGGCCGATGATCGAGGCAATGGACAGGGCAGTCAGGGTTTTCATGGGATCTCCGTATTCTTATGTGTTGCTAC
Source organism: Pseudomonas sp. HMWF006 (assembly GCF_003061205.1). Taxonomy (NCBI): domain Bacteria; kingdom Pseudomonadati; phylum Pseudomonadota; class Gammaproteobacteria; order Pseudomonadales; family Pseudomonadaceae; genus Pseudomonas; species Pseudomonas sp. HMWF006. The sequence continues at coordinate 5,663 of NZ_QAIU01000525.1, read as the reverse complement.
GATGGGCACCTTAGCGGGATGAACTTAACTGAAACTGAATTGCCATCATTGTTTCAAGGCAATACCGGACCCGTTGAATCATGCAAAACCCTGTGGCAGCGGGCTTGCCCGCGATAGCGTCCTTTCAGCCACCGGGATGCAAGCTGTCCCGTCATCACGGGCAAGCCCGCACACAGGGTTCAGTGGTTAACCTATAATTGCCAGCTTGCTAACGATCGAGACCGGTATGACCGCCATCCACATCAAGTTCCCCGCCCTCACCCTCAAGGCCGGCCCTCGGGCCATGGCGCGCATTCGTGCCCAGGGCCTGAACGCCAAGGACGTCGGCACCCTGCCCGGTGCTGCCGGTGGTCCCAAGGCGTTGGGCATTCAGGGGCTGGATCTGGCGTTGTTCGGCGAATGGCTGCCGAGCGCGCCTCGTGAGCGTTCGCTGATTGGTGCGTCGGTGGGTTCCTGGCGCTTCGCCAGCGCCTGCCTGCCGGACGCCGCCGAAGGTATCCGCCGTCTCGGCCAGTTGTACGCCGAGCAGAATTTCAACAAAGGCGTGACCATGGCCGAGATCAGCCAGAGCTCGCAACGCATGCTCAACGACCTGCTCGACGGCCGCGACGCCAGCATCCTCAACAACGCCGACTACCGCCTGAACATCATGGTGGTGAAAAGCCAAGGGCGCCTGGCCGACGACCATCGTGGCCGCCTCGGGCTGGCGCTGGGTTCGGTGATTGCCGACAACCTGCGCGGGCGGGCGCGGCTGTCGCGGCACTTCGAACGCTTGATCATCCATGACCCGCGCCTGGCTCCGCCGGTGCATGCGCTGAACGACTTTCCGTCGCGCTTCGTCGCGCTCAATGCCGGCAACCTGCGACAGGCGCTGCTGGCGTCCGGCTCGATCCCGATGGTCATGGAAGGTGTGCGTGACCTGCCGGGCGCCGGTGCCGGCACCTTCCGCGATGGCGGTTTGCTCGACTATCACCTCGACCTGCCCTACAGCGGCGACGGCATCGTGCTCTATCCGCACTTCACCGACCGGGTGATTCCGGGCTGGTTCGACAAGACCCTGCCCTGGCGCAAGGCCTCGGTGGAGCGCTTGCAGGACGTGCTGTTGCTGGCACCATCGAAGGAATATCTGGCGCGCCTGCCCTACGGCAAACTACCGGACCGTAACGACTTCAAACGCTTCATGGGCGACGCACCGAGCCGCCAAAAGTACTGGCACGCGGCGATGGAAGAAAGTCGCCGGCTGGGCGACGAGTTTCTCGAACTGACCGCCAACGGTCGTCTCGCCGAGCGCTTGCTGACCCTTTAGTCAGTGTTTTCCCGCATCGCCAAACACAAGCTGGTAAACTCGCCGCCTGCCCGAATCGCTGCGGCGAACGCCACCTGAACAGAGCCGAAAATACCGTGGAAATCTTCAAAGAATTTACTTTCGAATCCGCCCACCGCCTGCCGCACGTACCGGACGGCCATAAGTGCGGACGCCTGCACGGTCACTCGTTCAAGGTGGCGATTCACCTGAGCGGCGACCTCGATCCGCACACGGGCTGGATCCGCGACTTCTCCGAGATCAAGGCGATTTTCAAGCCGCTGTACGAGCGTCTGGATCACAACTACCTGAACGACATTCCCGGCCTGGAAAACCCGACCAGCGAAGTCCTGGCCAAATTCATCTGGAATGAAATGAAGCCGCTGCTGCCGGAACTCAGTGCGATCCGCATTCACGAAACCTGCACCAGCGGTTGTATCTATCGCGGTGAGTGATTCAACGCAGATCTGCGTGCAGGAGTGAGCCTGCTCGCGATAGCTTCGGCACCTTCAAAATCAATGTGTCCGACAAACCGCTATCGCGAGCAGGCTCACTCTTATAAAGGATCGGTGTTTGTCAGGAAAATAGAGAACAGCCTTCACGGCTGTTTTTTTATGCCTGTGTTTTTTGGCGCCCACATGGGGCTCGGGTGCATTCAGATGCACCGCTTTCGAGCCATTGCCGGCAACTCGTCTATACATAGTCCGCATAACCGACATCTGGCACGACCACTGCAACCTGCTTCGAGTCTTCCCTCTTCAGCAAGGAACGCCCCATGACGCAGAACGATCCCGGCAACGACTACCCCCTCAGCGAAGTCCCGATGCACGCGCGCAAAGGCCTGGCCTCGACCGCCATGGTGCTGCTCGGGTTCACCTTCTTCACGGCGACCATGTTTGCCGGCGGCAAGCTCGGTGTGGCGTTCAGTTTCAGCGAGATGCTCGTGGTGATCATCGTCGGCAACCTGCTGCTCGGGCTATACGCCGCCGGCCTGGGTTACATCGCCTTCAAGAGCGGTCTCAATTCGGTGCTGATGGGCCGTTTCTGTTTTGGTGAAGTCGGCAGCAAGCTCAGTGACCTGATCCTCGGCTTCACCCAGATCGGCTGGTACGCCTGGGGCACTGCGACCGCCGCCGTGGTACTCGGCAAATACTTCGATCTCGATGAGGGCACCGTGCTCGGTTTGATGGTGCTGTTCGGCCTGATGTTCTGTGCCACGGCGTATGTCGGTTATCGCGGCCTGGAGATTCTGTCCTACATCGCGGTGCCGGCGATGATGTTGCTGCTGATGCTGTCGATGTGGGTCGCGACCGTTAAAGTCGGTGGCCTCGATGGTTTGCTGGCCGTGGTGCCGAGCGGTTCGCTGGACTGGTCGACCGCGATCACCCTGGTGTTCGGTACCTTCGTCAGCGGCGCGACCCAGGCCACCAACTGGACCCGCTTCTCGCGTTCGGCGCGGGTGGCGGTGCTGGCCAGCCTGATCGGTTTCTTCGTCGGCAATGGCCTGATGGTGCTGATCGGCGCCTACGGTGCGATCGTCTATCAACAGCCGGACGTGGTCGAAGTGTTGCTGCTGCAAGGTTTCGCCATGGCCGCGATGGCCATGCTGTTGCTCAATATCTGGAGCACCCAGGACAACACCATCTACAACTTCGCCGTCGCCGGCTGCAACCTGCTGCGTACCGGCCGACGCAAAACCGTGACCCTCGCCGGTGCAGTGATCGGCACCCTGCTCGCCCTGCTGGGCATGTACGACATGCTGGTGCCGTACCTGATCCTGCTCGGCACCGTCATTCCGCCGATTGGCGGGGTGATCATGGCCGACTTTTTCTTCCGCTGGCGCGGGCGCTATCCGCGTCTGGCCGACGCCCGGCTGCCGGCGTTCAACTGGCCGGGCCTGGCGGCTTACGCGGTCGGTACGCTCGCCGCATTCCACTCGCCGTGGGTCGCGCCGCTGGTAGGGATTGCCGCCGCCGCGCTAACGTATGTCATCGTCACCGGCCTGCTCGGCGCCCGTCGCGCCAGTGCGCCACTACAAGACCTATAAGAAGGATTCGCCTGATGCACATCATCAACGCCCGACTGCGCAACCAGGACGGTTTGCACGAACTGCACCTGGAAGACGGTCTGATCCGCAGCATCGGTCGCCAGACCGAAGCCCCGACCCTCAACCCCGGCGACCTCGACGCCGGCGGTAATCTGGTGGTGCCGCCCTTCGTCGAGCCGCACATCCACCTCGACGCCACCCTCACGGCCGGCGAGCCGCGCTGGAACATGAGCGGCACGCTGTTCGAGGGCATCGAGTGCTGGGGCGAGCGCAAGGTCACCATCACCGAAGAAGACACCAAGACCCGCGCCAAGAAAACCATTCAAGCACTGGCCGCCCACGGCATCCAGCATGTGCGCACCCACGTCGACGTCACCGATCCGCAACTCACGGCGCTGAAGGCCATGCTCGAAGTGCGCGAGGAAAGCCGACACCTGATCGACCTGCAAATCGTCGCGTTCCCGCAGGAAGGCATCGAGTCTTACCGCAACGGTCGCGAGCTGATGGAAGAAGCGATTCGCATGGGCGCCGACGTGGTCGGCGGCATTCCGCATTTCGAATACACCCGCGATCAGGGCGTCAGTTCGGTGAAATTCCTGATGGACCTGGCCGAACGCACCGGTTGCCTGGTGGACGTGCACTGCGACGAAACCGACGACCCACATTCGCGCTTCCTCGAAGTGCTCGCCGAAGAAGCGCGCAGCCGTGACATGGGCGCGCGGGTCACCGCCAGCCACACCACGGCGATGGGTTCTTACGACAACGCTTACTGCGCCAAACTGTTCCGCCTGCTTGGCCACTCCGGGATCAGTTTCGTCTCCTGCCCGACCGAAAGCATTCACCTGCAGGGGCGCTTCGACAACTTCCCGAAACGCCGGGGCGTGACCCGGGTCAACGAGTTGCTGGAGGCCGGGATGAACGTGTGTTTCGGCCAGGACTCGATCGTCGATCCATGGTATCCGCTAGGCAACGGCAACATCCTGCGCGTGCTTGAAGCCGGGTTGCACATCTGCCATATGCTCGGTTATCGCAACCTGCAAAGTGCGCTGGATCTGGTCACCGACAACAGCGCCAAAGCCATGCACCTGGGCGAGCGATACGGGCTGGAGCAAGGGCGCCCGGCGAATCTGTTGATACTTTCGGCGGACAGCGATTACGAGGTTATTCGCAGCCAGGGTCTGCCGCTGTATTCGATTCGTGGCGGCGAGGTGCTGATGAAGCGGCAGATGCCGGTGGTGGCGTTCAGTGGTGAGCTGAGCTGAGATTTGTGTTGGAGCTCATGGCGCCATCGCTGGCAAGCCAGGCTCCCACAGGGGTTTGTGGTGAATACAAAAACCGGGTACACCCACTCCTACAGCGGTTCAGTGGCGTACACAAATGAGGTGTTCAACACAAACCCTGTGGGAGCCTGGCTTGCCAGCGATGGCGTCTTTGAATTCAACCCATCAACCGCGCTGTACCAAACAACCTGACCCTGCGCAATTCACCGCCTGCTTCTTCGAGCAATATCGGCGCCGTGCCGCCGGGCATCACCACCTGCACTTCACCGGCCGCCACCCAACCCACCCGCCACGCCGCCGATGCTACGGCACTGGCACTGGTGCCGGAAGACGCCGTCGGCCCCTCGCCGCGTTCGAACACTCGGGCGAGGATTTTCTGTGGTGAGTCGAGCACCGCCCATTGCAGATTGACGCCGGCCGGGCATGGATTTCCGGCACCGGTGGGCATGGCGTAGGCGATTGCGGTCAACCCTTGGTTCAGCGGTGACTCACGCATCTGTTGATTGCTCGGCAATGCCGCCCGGTCATCCAGCAGCGTCACGCAATGCGGATTGCCGATACGCACAAACTGGCTATGTGACCATGCCGGATCGAGTGTCGCCAGTGGCTTTACCACACTCACTTCTCGCCCATTGAAGTCGGCGTTTTCGACGTTCTGCGCACCCACTGCGCGCGCCCCGAAACCGGGTTGGCCAAGATCGAGCCAAAAGCCTTGAACGCCTTCGACTTCGGCCGGTTTCACCGAGGTTTCCACGGCATCACCCTTGTCGTAATGCACGCGCAACAACGCGCCCTCCTCCGGCATCACGCCTTGCTCGGTCAGCGCCTGCGAAAAAATCGTCAGGCCATTGCCACTGCGCTCGGCAAGTGTGCCGTCGGTGTTGACGATCAGTACGTCGAATGGCGGCGACGTCTGGAACGGGCCGATCAGCAGGCCGTCGCTGCGGTGGGATTTGCTCCCCGCGGGACGCTGCCCTTCGGGCCAGTCGCAGCACAGCGTGATGGCTGCGCGGCTCCACGCCTGTCTCGACAA
>NZ_QAIU01000524.1:13049-18564 GCF_003061205.1 Pseudomonas sp. HMWF006 | reverse complement strand
GCTCGATGTCGCCGGACAGTTTCACGCCTCGCGCCGCAGCGGCTTGCAGGGCCGGGGTCGCCAGCGCCAGGCCGGGGCTCACGTAGAGCTCGTCGGCACGGCACAGGAATTCCACGTCCAGCTCGCCACAACGCACTTCCACGTGCGGATAGTCACGCTTGAGCGTGGCCAGTTCCGGTGGATTCTCCCGCGTATCGGCCACAGCAAACGCCACGCCCCGGTTCGCCAGGAAGCGAACCAGGGACATGCCGCTCTTGCCGAGGCCGACAACGATGCGGAAGTGGTCAGAAGCGATCAGAGACACTCGTTCTACCTCAGCTTCAGGGTGGCAAGGCCGATCAGCACGAGAATCACGGTGATGATCCAGAAACGGACGATCACACGCGGCTCGGGCCAGCCCTTGAGTTCAAAGTGGTGGTGAATCGGCGCCATGCGGAACACACGGCGACCGGTCAGCTTAAAGGAGGCAACCTGAATGACCACTGACAGGGTTTCCATCACGAACACGCCGCCCATGATGAACAGGACGATTTCCTGCCGGACGATCACCGCAATGGTGCCCAGTGCCGCGCCGAGCGCCAGTGCACCGACGTCGCCCATGAACACTTGTGCCGGATAGGTGTTGAACCAGAGGAACCCCAGGCCGGCACCGATCAGCGCGCCGCAGAACACGATCAGCTCGCCCGCGCCCGGAACGTAAGGAATCAGCAGGTATTCGGCGAATTTCACGTTACCCGACAGGTAGCAGAAAATGCCCAGGCCACCGCCGACCATCACCGTCGGCATGATCGCCAGACCGTCGAGGCCGTCGGTCAGGTTGACCGCGTTGCTCGAACCGACGATCACGAAGTAGGTCAGCACAATGAAACCGGCGCCCAGCGGAATGCTGTAATCCTTGAGCATCGGCAGGATCAGGGTGGTTTCCACCGGGGTGGCAGCGGTCATATAAAGGAAGATCGCCGCACCGAGGCCGAACACCGACTGCCAGAAGTACTTCCAGCGGCTCGGCAAGCCACGGGAGTTCTTTTCGATGACCTTGCGGTAATCGTCGACCCAACCGATGGCGCCGAACAGCAGGGTCACCAGCAGCACGACCCACACGTAACGGTTGCTCAAGTCAGCCCACAACAGGGTGCTGACACCGATCGAAGACAGAATCAGCGCACCGCCCATGGTCGGCGTACCGGATTTGGACAGGTGCGATTGCGGACCGTCGTTACGAACGGATTGACCGATCTGACGGTTCTGCAGGGTGCGGATCATCCACGGGCCATAGCACAGCGACAAAACCAGCGCGGTCAGTACACCGAGGATCCCGCGCAGGGTCAGGTACTGGAAGACCGCGAAGCCTTTGTAGAACTGTTGCAGATACTCCGCTAGCAGCAGCAGCATTAATGTTTCTCCAGACTGGACCCGCACAGAGCCGCAACGATGTTTTCCATCGCTGCACTGCGCGAACCCTTGATCAAAATGGTGGTGTTTGTGTCCTGCTCGGCGTCGAGGGCCTGGATCAGTTCGGCTTGCGTGCCGAAGTGATGCGCCTGTTCACCGAATGCCTTTACGGCGTGAACCATGTTCGGTCCGACTGCGTAAAGTGCGCAAACCTTGCCCCGGGCGTACTCGCCCACGTCGCGGTGCCCCTGCTCCGCCCAATCGCCCAACTCGCCGATATCCCCGAGCACCAGAACGGTGCGGCCGGAAAAGCCGGCGAGTATATCAACGGCGGCACACATGGAGGTGGGGTTTGCGTTGTAAGTGTCATCAATCACACGCATGCCGTTTTTCGCCAGTTGCGCGACGGTGCGGCCCTTGACCGGTTGCACGGCACCCAGCCCGGTGGCGATGCCGAACAGCGACACGCCCAAGGCGTGGGCGGCAGCGGCGGCGGCCATGGCATTGGCGACGTTATGGGTACCGAGCAGGTTCAACTGAACATGCTCGACACCTTCAGGTGTATGCAGGTTGAAAGCCGGGCAACCCCGGGCATCGGTGCTCAGGTCACTGGCGTAAAAGTCTGCCTGAGGATTGCCCAGGGAGAAGGTCAGCACCTTGCGTCCGCCGGCACGGAGCTTCCAGATACCGAAAGCCTTGTCGTCGAGGTTGAGCACCGCCACGCCATCAGCCGCCAGGCCGTCGATGATCTCGCCTTTGGCCTCGACGATTTTTTCCGGGCCGCCGAACTCACCGACGTGAGCGGTGCCGGCATTGTTCAGAATCGCCACGTGCGGCTTGGTCAAGCCCACGGTGTAGGCGATTTCGCCCAGGCGCGAAGCCCCCAGCTCGATCACGGCCGCGGTATGTTCCGGGGCCAGTTCGAGCAAGGTCAGCGGTGCGCCCAGGTCGTTGTTCAGATTACCGCGAGTGGCGAGCACGGCGCCGCGAGTGCGCAGGATGCTCGCGAGCATTTCCTTGACCGTGGTCTTGCCGCTGGAGCCGGTAATGGCGGCGACCGGCTGAGTGAACGCGGCGCGGTTCAATGCACCCAACTGACCGAGGGCCTGACGGGTGTCCTTGACCAGCAGTTGCGGCAAGGTGCTGTCAGCGACTTCGCGTTCGACCAAGGCAGCGACAGCGCCTTTGCCGGCAACATCGTTCAGGTAGTCATGACCGTCGAAACGCGGACCGGTCAAGGCAATGAACAGCTGGCCAGGCTTGATCGCGCGACTGTCGATGCTGACGCCGTCGAAACGCGCATCGCCGCTGATCAGACGTGCATCGAGCACGTTGGTCAGTTCACTTAATGTCAGGGCCTTAAGCATGGGCCACCTCCCATGCGGTGAGGGCATGATCGGCTTCGACCAGATCGGAGAACGCGTGGCGCTCGCCGTTGATTTCCTGATAGTCCTCGTGACCTTTACCGGCCAGGACGATCACGTCGTCAGCCGAGGCGCCGGCAATCAATTGCGCAATCGCCTGACCACGGCCCGCCACGAACGTGACTTTATCCACAGCGGTGAACCCGGTGCGGATGTCATCGAAAATCACCGCAGGATCTTCAGTGCGCGGGTTGTCGTCGGTAACCAGTACCTGATCGGCCAGACGCTCGACCACTTCGGCCATCAATGGACGCTTGCCACGATCACGGTCGCCGCCGCAGCCGAACAGGCACAGCAACTGACCTTTGACGTGCGGGCGCAATGCCGTCAGGACTTTTTCCAGCGCGTCCGGGGTGTGGGCGTAATCGACCACCACCAGCGGCTGTGTGCCGCCGCCCAGACGCTGCATGCGACCGGCCGGGCCTTCGAGTTTCGGCAGAACCTTGAGAATTTCGTCGAGGGCGTAGTCCAGACCGAGCAAGGCGCCGACGGCAGCCAGTACGTTGCTCAGGTTGAAACGCCCCAGCAGCGTGCTGCGCAAATGATGCTCGCCCTGCGGCGTCACCAATGTGGCGCGCACGCCATGGTCGTCGAACTGCGCTTCGCGGCAGAACAGATAAGCGCTGCTGTCGAGCAAGCTGTAGGTGATCAGGCGCGACTCACGTTTTTCAGCGGCCAGTTGCCGACCGAAATCGTCGTCGAGGTTGACCACGCGGCACTTCAGATCATTCCAGGCGAACAGCTTGGCCTTGGCCTCGGCGTACGCCTCCATGGTGCCGTGATAATCCAGATGATCGCGGGACAGGTTGGTCATCACCGCGACGTCGAACGCCAGCGCCGTGACCCGGCCCTGATCCAGGCCGTGGGACGAGACTTCCATGGCAACGGCTTTGGCGCCGGCCTTTTTCAGGTCGCCCAGGGTCGCTTGCACGGCGATCGGATTCGGCGTGGTGTGCAGGCCGCTTTCCAGTGCGCCATAGAAGCCGGAGCCCAAGGTCCCGACGATGCCGCAATGCTGGCCGAGCAGATCCAGCGCCTGCGCGACCAATTGGGTCACGCTGGTCTTGCCGTTGGTGCCGGTCACGCCAATCAGGTTCAGATGATGGCTCGGCTCGCCGTAAAAACGTCCGGCGATGTCCGACAGCTGCGCCGCCAGACCTTTGACCGGAATCAGTGGCACTTCGGTGATCGGCAGCACAGTGGCGCCTTCCACTTCATAGGCCACCGCTGCCGCGCCGCGCTGCAAGGCATCGGCGATGTGCGCACGGCCATCGAATTTGCCGCCCGGCACCGCGAGGAACAAATCGCCGGCGCGCACGTTGCGGCTGTCCAGCGCCAATTCACGGATCAACAGATCGTGGCCGGCGTGGGGGAATATTTTGTTCAGACTTAATGACATCAGCCGCGCCCTCCATTGGCTTTCAGCGGAACGACCGGGGTGGCGTTGGCTTGTTGCGTCGTCGGCAGGTTGTCCGGCGTCACGTTCATCAGGCGCAGGGTGCCGGACATCACACGGCTGAACACCGGCGCGGAAACCAGACCACCGAAGTAACCGGCCTTGGACGGCTCATCAATCACCACAACAATCGCGTAACGCGGATCGCTCATCGGACCGAAACCGGCGAACAGCGAGCGATAAGAGTTTTCCGCGTAGCCTTTCGTGCCCACCGAGGTCTTACGCGCAGTACCCGACTTGCCTGCCACGTGATACGCCGGCACCTGCGCACGGAACACGCCGCGCGGCGCTTCGATCACTTGCTGCAGCATGCCTTGCATGGTTTTCGCGACGGCTTCCGGCAGCACTTGCGTGGTCTGCGGCATCTTGTCGGTTTTGATCAGGGTCAGCGGTGCCAGACGACCGTTGTTGGCCAGCGCCGAGAACGCGTGCACCAGCTGGATCGCGGTCACGGAAATACCATAACCGTACGACAGCGTTGCGGTTTCAGCCTTGCGCCACTCACGGTAGTTCGGCAGGTTGCCGACGCGCTCGCCCGGGAAACCGAGGCCGGTGTCCTGGCCGAGGCCGACTTTCTGCGCGAGGCGGAAAATCGTTTCGCCGCCGATATCGAACGCGACCTTACTCATGCCGACGTTACTGGAATTGATCAGAATGCCGGTCAGGTCGAGCACCGGACCTTCGGTCTTCGACACGTCCTTGATGGTGTATTTGCCGATCTGCAGCGAACCCGGATACACCTCGACGGTGTCGCTCGGCTTCCAGCGGCCGGTTTCGATCGCGGCGCTCATCGAGATGGCTTTCATGGTCGAACCCGGTTCGAACACGTCGATCATCGCGCGGTTACGCATCATCGCCGGTTGCAGGTTGCGCCGGTTGTTCGGGTTGTAGGTCGGCTGGTTGACCATGGCCAGAATCTCGCCGGTCTTCACGTCCATGATCACCAGGCTACCGGCCTTGGCACCGTTCTCGATGATGGCGTTACGCAGTTCGCGGTTGGCCAGATACTGCAGACGCAGGTCAATGGACAACGCCAAGGGCTTGCCGGCCTTGGCGTTTTTGGTGACCTGGACATCCTTGATCAGCCGTCCGCGCCGATCCTTGATGACCTGTCGTTTGCCCGGTACCCCGGCCAGCCACTCGTCGTAGGCCAGCTCAACGCCTTCGCGCCCGTGATCGTCAATGTCGGTAAAGCCGACCATGTGCGCGGTGACCTCACCGGCCGGGTAGAACCGGCGGAATT
>NZ_QAIU01000524.1:11547-13039 GCF_003061205.1 Pseudomonas sp. HMWF006 | reverse complement strand
GCCATACACGCCCGGCACTTTAAGGTCGAGCACGGCCTGGCCCTGCTCGGGGGTCAACCCGCGCACCAGATAAATGAATTCTTTGTTGGCCTGGGCCTCGAGGCGTTCAGTCAGGGCTTTCGGATCCTGACCCAGCGCGGCGGCGAGTGCTGGCCACTTTTCTTTGGCCGTCTGCATTTCCTTGGCGTTGGCCCACAGGGTGGTCACCGGGGTACTCACGGCCAACGGCTCGCCATTACGGTCGGTGATCAGGCCGCGGTGCGCCGGAATCGGAATGTGACGAAGACTGCGTGCGTCGCCCTGTCCTTTAAGGAAATCACGGTCGACTACCTGCAGGTCGATGATGCGCCAGCAGATCGCCGCAACCATGATGCCGAGCAGCGCCACCATCACCCGGAAGCGCCACGGAAAGAGTGCCCCTTCGAGTTTCATCATGGCGCCACCATCTTCACGTCAGCCGCGCCAGGGATGTGCATTTTCAGTTGTTCGGTGGCCAGCACTTCGATCCGACTGTGCGCGGTCCAGGTGCTTTGCTCGAGAATCAGGCGCCCCCACTCGGCCTGCGCCTTGTCGCGCACGCTGAGCTCGTTATACAGGGTGTTGAGCAACTGACGGTTCCAGTGCGCGCTGTAAGACACGCCGATGGCCGACACGAGCACGCCGATAAACAGCAGCAGCATCAGAAAGCTGCCGCCCGGCAGGGGCTTGGCGAAAAGCTTGCTCACCGCAACTTCTCCGCGACGCGCATGACGGCGCTACGGGAACGAGGGTTGGCTTTGAGTTCGGCATCGGAGGCCGTCTGCGCTTTGCCATGAATTTTGATTTTCGGTTCGAACGCCACGTGGCGAACCGGCAGGTTGCGCGGCAGGTTGTCGGCTTCGCCTTTCACCAGCTTGCGCATGAACAGTTTGACGATGCGGTCTTCCAGCGAGTGAAAGCTGATCACGACCAGGCGGCCGCCCACTTCCAGCGCTTCCAGCGCGGCATCAAGGCCGGCTTCCAGATCGCCCAGCTCGTTGTTGACGTGAATGCGCAAACCCTGGAACGCACGGGTGGCCGGGTTCTTGCCCTTTTCCCACGCCGGGTTGGCGACTTTCAGCACTTCAGCCAGGTCGGCGGTGCGCTCGAAAGGCTTGATATCGCGACGCTCGGCCACGGCACGGGCCATGCGACCGGAGAAACGTTCTTCGCCGTATTCCTTGAACACCCGGGCAATTTCTTCCACCGGTGCGGTATTGACGAATTCCGCCGCGCTGATGCCACGGGACGGGTCCATGCGCATGTCCAGCGGGCCGTCATTGAGGAAGCTGAAGCCGCGCTCGGCGTCATCGAGCTGCGGCGACGACACGCCCAGATCCAGCAGAATGCCGCTGACCTTGCCCGCCAGGCCGTGCTCGGCAACCACCGAGCCGAGCTCGGCAAAGCTGCGCTGCACAACGACAAAGCGGCCGTCTTCGGCCGCTAGCGTTTGCCCGGTGGCAATCGCTTGTGG
>NZ_QAIU01000524.1:0-11537 GCF_003061205.1 Pseudomonas sp. HMWF006 | reverse complement strand
GCCCGTCCGTCCCGAGCTGGCTGAGGATCAGCCGACTATGCCCGCCGCGCCCGAACGTGCCGTCCAGATAGCAGCCATCAGGGCGTACAGCGAGAGCCTCGACGGCTTCGTCAAGCAGTACGGTGATGTGGTTAAAGCCGCTATCAATAGTCACAGGATCAAATCACGCAGTTCATCAGGCATCGCGCCCGGTTGTTGAATAGCAGCAAGGTCAGCGGCAGACACCGCGTTCCATGCATCCTCGTCCCACAATTGGAACTTGTTCAGTTGGCCTACCAGCATCGCGCGCTTATCCAATTTGGCGTATTCGCGCAGACGCGGTGGAACCAGAAAACGACCACTGCCATCGAGTTCGAGGTCGACGGCATTACCAATCAGCAAACGCTGCAGGCGACGGTTCTCTTCGCGAAGCGAAGGGAGCGCGCGCAACTTGGTTTCAATAATTTCCCACTCGTCGAGCGGATAGACACACAGACACGGATCAACGGCATCAATGGTCACGATCAACTGGCCGGAACTGCGCGAATCGAGCTCGTCACGGTACCGGCTCGGCATGGCGAGACGGCCCTTTGCGTCGAGACTGATAGCGTTAGCTCCGCGAAACACGTCAGCGTTTCTCCAATTTTTATCGTTTTGAGCTCAAAAAACCCACTTCATGCCACTTTCCGCCACTTGCGCACACTATAGGAATGCGCCCACCACACCGTCAAGGCGCGGATTAAAGGAAAACCCTTACAGAACGGAGATTTAGGAGCATAAAAGAAGAAGCAACGAGAATCTGGCGGATGCATTCGACCCATAACTTGAGGCAGCACTGAAAGCTGCGCTCGAAAGTTAAAGTAATTTGTTAAGAGTAAGATTTTTTCGGTATTACAAAGGCGCTTCTGCTGTTGATTGAAGCAAGGTGGGAAATGGCTATTACTGAGTTTGCCGCTGCCGGATATCCAGCCCAGGCCTGCTGATAATAAACAGCCCTGTCGCCTTTAATTCAAGCAGGGAAAAGAAAAAGGTGGAGAGTCGATCTGTAAGCCGGGTTCTGTCTTGAACAGTCATTCGTCTACGATGGCCATCACTGGACATCTTTAGCAACCTACCCGGTCCCAGCGCGGGCCACGCCTTGGGACCCTATTTGGTCTTGCTCCAAGTGGGGTTTACCTAGCCACGAACTGTTGCCAGACGTGCGGTGCGCTCTTACCGCACCTTTTCACCCTTACCGGCGCCGAAGCGCTTAGGCGGTTATTTTCTGTGGCACTTTCCGTAGGCTCACGCCTCCCAGGCATTACCTGGCACTTCGCCCTATGGAGCCCGGACTTTCCTCCCCCCCCTAATTTTCATAGAGGGCAGCGACTGTCCGATCGACTCTCCGCCGCGAAGGTTAACGGCAGAGCGCCTGAAGAACAAGCGCTAAAAGCCTCAAGACCGCTATGGGCGACGGCTTACACGCCCTTCTGTTTATCCAGTGCTACCTGATACAGCACGTTTTTGCGCTCGCCGGTGATCTGCGCTGCCAAAGCAGCGGCGCGCTTGAGCGGCATCTCTTCAAGCAACAGATCGAGGATGCGCATCGCCTCACTGCTGACCGCATCTTCCGACTCTGGCGCCGCCCAGCCCGCGACCAGCACGACACATTCGCCGCGCTGCTGATTGCTGTCGGACTCAACGAATGCGCGCAACTCAGCCAGCGGCAGGCCCTTGAGCGTCTCGAACGTCTTGGTGATCTCGCGGGCCAGCAAAGCCTGGCGCTCACCGCCGAAGACTTCTTCCATATCCTGCAGACACTCAAGGATGCGATGCGGCGCCTCATAGAAAATCAGCGTACGTGGCTCTTCCTTGACGGCCTCGAGACGCGCCTTGCGCCCGACCGACTTGGCTGGCAGAAAGCCTTCGAAGATAAAACGGTCGGACGGCAGCCCCGCCGCCGACAGCGCCGCAATCAATGCGCAAGCACCCGGCACCGGTACGACATTGATCCCGGCAGCGCGGGCCTGACGCACCAGGTGATAACCCGGATCGGAAATCAACGGCGTGCCGGCGTCGGAGATCAGCGCCACGTTATCGCCTGCCAGCAAACGGGTAATAAAGCGGCTGCCTTCATCGCGCTCGTTGTGTTCATGGCAGGCAGCCAGCGGCGTAGCAATGCCGAAGTGCTGCATCAGGCGCGCCGAGTGCCGCGTGTCTTCGGCCGCAATAAGCGCCACTTCGCGCAGGATTTTCAGGGCCCGGGCGCTGATGTCGTCCAGGTTGCCGATGGGCGTCGCCACCACATAAAGCGAGCCAGCAGCGGAGTTCAGGGAACCTGGAGCAGTCAAAGCGCACACCTCGTGATCGGTAAAAGCGGCCATTGTAGCGCGTCACGAGGCGTGCGCGGCGCTCCGCCCAGGCACGGTTTTTCCCTCGGTTGTGCGCCACTGCAACATTTGCTCCAGCTAAATTGTCCGTTTCACGCCACTAACATCGCGCCCCGGCCAGTGCTTGGGTACAATTCGACGCTAATTTGATCGAGTATCAGGAACACTTACATGATCGCTTGCCTGCGGCTGTTCACTGCCCTCTGCCTCGCTGCCTTGCTGGCGGCCTGCGCCAGTTCCCCTTCCTCCAGCCTTGGCGAACTTCCACGGACCCCGGATGCCAGCATCGAGCAACTGCTCGAACAGGCCACCCAGGCTAAAACCCCGGAAAAAGCTGCCCTGTTGCGCCTGAGCGCGGCAGACCTGGCTTATCGCCAGGGCAATGCCGGCCAGTCCGCGCAAATCCTGCAACAAGTGCCAATCGAGCAGTTGAAGCCAGGCCAGCAGATTTTCGCCAGCACCCTGTCCGCCGAACTGGCCATGACCCGCAATCAGCCGAAAGCCGCGCTGACTGCCCTGAGCCACCCAAGCCTGCAACACCTGGGCGAAATGCCGGAAGAGCAGCAGGTGCGCACCGGCACCGTGCATGCCCGCGCACTGGAAGCCGATGGGCAGACACTGGCCGCCGCCCGTGAGCGCGTGTTCATCGCGCCGATGCTGCAAGGCGAGGCGACGAGCAAGAACCACGAAGCGATCTGGACGCTGATCGGCTCGCTGCCAACCGACCAGTTGCAACCGAACACCAGCGACGACCTCGGCGGCTGGATGGGCCTGGCCCTGGCGGTGAAATCCGCGGGCACCCTGGAACAGCAACAAGCCGCGATCGACGCCTGGCGTGCGCAGAATCCGAAGCACCCGGCCGCGATCAACCTGCCGCTGCCACTGACCAAACTCAAGGAGCTGGCCAGCCAGCCCCTGAGCAAAATCGCGCTGCTGCTGCCGCAGGATGGCCCGCTGGCCTCGGTCGGCAAAGCCCTGCGTGAAGGCTTCATGGCTGCGC
Organism: Pseudomonas sp. HMWF006; assembly: GCF_003061205.1. NCBI lineage: Bacteria > Pseudomonadati > Pseudomonadota > Gammaproteobacteria > Pseudomonadales > Pseudomonadaceae > Pseudomonas > Pseudomonas sp. HMWF006. The sequence goes on along the minus strand of NZ_QAIU01000524.1, from coordinate 8,189 downwards.
ACTACCAGGCCCAACAGGCCGGCCAGAAGCCGCCAGCCATTGAGTTCTATGACAGCTCGAAACTGACCTCGATGGACGAGTTCTACCGCAAGGCTCAGGCTGACGGCGTGCAACTGGTAGTCGGCCCGCTGGAAAAACCGCTGGTCAAACAACTGAGCACTCGCCCGCAACTGCCGATCACGACCCTCGCGCTGAACTACAGCGAAGGCGATCAAGGCCCGGCGCAGCTGTTCCAGTTCGGTCTGGCCGCTGAAGACGAAGCCCGCGAAGTCTCGCGCCGCGCACGTGCCGACGGCCTGCATCGCGCCGCAATCATGGTACCGAGAGGCGAATGGGGCGAGCGCGTACTGCGTGCGTTCAGCCAGGACTGGCAGGCCAACGGTGGCAGCATCGTTGCCACCGAACGTGTTGATCAGCCAGTGCAACTGGCCCAGCAGATCGCCGACATGTTCCAGCTGCGCCAGAGCGAAGCCCGCGCCAAGAGTCTGCAGAATGCCGCCGGCACCAACGTGGCCGCGCAGCCTTCGCGTCGTCAGGACATCGAATTCATCTTCCTGGCCGCCACTCCGCAACAGGCGCAACAGATCAAGCCGACCCTGAACTTCCAGTACGCCGGTGACGTACCGGTGTACGCGACCTCACACGTGTACAGCGCCAGTGGCGACGTCAACCAGTACAACGACATGAACGGCATTCGCTTCTGCGAAACCCCGTGGCTGCTGGAAACCAGCGACCCGCTGCGTCAGCAAGTGGTTGCACAGTGGCCACAGGCTGCCGGCAGCCTCGGTCGCCTGTACGCCATGGGCGTCGATGCTTATCGTCTGGCTCCGCGCCTGGGTCAGCTCAAGGCACTGCCGGACAGCCGCATCGACGGCGAGTCGGGCAGCCTCGGCATGACCCAGACCCAGCGTGTCGTGCGTCAGCTGCCGTGGGCACAGTTCGTCAGCGGTCAGGTTCAACGCCTGCCGGACACTCCGCGCTGATGCCTGACAGGTCACGCTCGCAAAGCGGCAAGGATGCCGAGCGCCAGGCGCTCGAGCATCTGCAGAACCAGGGGCTGCGCCTGTTGGCGCAGAACTGGTTATGTAAACGCGGCGAGCTTGATCTGGTCATGCTTGATGGCGATACAGTAGTATTCGTTGAAGTTCGCTACAGAAAAAACACTCAATGGGGTGGCGCGCTCGCTAGCATTGATGAGCGCAAGCAGCAGAAATTGATTTTCGCTGCGCAGTATTTTCTTCAGCGCGAGTCGCGTTGGGCCAATTCCCCCTGCCGCTTCGACGTGGTGGCCATCGACAGCCATCCGGATCAGCTGAACTGGTTGCAGAATGCGTTCGACAGCTGATCGCCTGTACCCGACCGGATTTTCACCCGACACATTTTGCTCTTTGCTTTGCGGGCTGCACATTCATGTGCCGGACAGCCGCGCTACTTAAGGTCACACAGATGGACATGCAATCCCGAATTCGCCAGCTTTTCCAGGCCAGTATCGACACCAAGCAACAGGCGATGGACGTACTTGCACCGCACATCGAGCAAGCCAGCCAGATCATGGTCAACGCCCTGCTCAACGAGGGCAAAATGCTTTCGTGCGGCAACGGCGGCTCCGCTGGCGACGCCCAGCACTTTTCGTCGGAGCTGCTTAACCGCTTCGAGCGCGAACGCCCGAGCCTGCCAGCCATCGCGCTGACCACCGACACGTCGACGATCACTTCGATCGCCAACGACTACAGCTACAACGAAGTGTTCTCCAAACAGATCCGTGCGCTCGGCCAGCCCGGCGATGTCTTGCTGGCGATTTCGACCAGCGGCAACTCGGCGAACATTATTCAGGCGATCCAGGCCGCACATGATCGCGAAATGATTGTCGTAGCTTTGACCGGACGCGATGGCGGCGGCATGGCGTCGCTGCTGTTGCCCGAGGATGTCGAAATTCGCGTACCGGCCAACGTCACTGCACGTATTCAAGAAGTCCACTTGCTGGCGATCCATTGCCTCTGCGATCTGATCGACAGCCAACTGTTCGGGAGTGAAGAATGACCCCTAATCGCCTTGGCCTTCTGGCCTTGACCCTGTGCCTCGGCATCAGCGGCTGCACCTCGGTGGTGAACGCCAGCCGTGAAGCGCCGATCGAAGACGACCGCGGCACCCGCACCTTCGGCAGCAAGATCGACGACTCGTTGATCGAAACCAAAGTGGGCGTGAACGTGGCCAAGGCCGACCCGGCCCTGGACAACGGCTCGCACATCGTCGTCACCAGCTTCAACGGCGTCGTGCTGCTGGCCGGCCAGACTCCGCGCGAAGACCTCAAGGCCAAAGCCGAACAGGCTGCAGCCAACGTCCAGCGTGTGAAGAAGGTGCACAACGAACTGCAAGTGATTGCACCTTCAAGCTTCCTCGCCCGCCAGAACGACGCCTGGCTGACCACCAAGATCAAGACTCAGATGCTGACCGACGCCAGTATTCCCGGCTCGCGCATCAAGGTCGTGACCGAGAACGGTATCGTCTACCTGCTGGGCCTGCTGACCAAGCAGGAAGCGCAACAGGCAACCAATCTGGTGCAAAGCGTTTCTGGCGTGCAGAAGATCGTGAAGCTGTTCGAATACATCGACTGATTTGCAGCACCTGCGCAATAAAAAAGGCGACCCTTTCGGGTCGCCTTTTTTTTACTTCACCACCTTCAGGCTTGGCCGGCCACTCGGGCGCGGCGGCTCGCTGTCCGGCGGCGGCAAGTCGTCATCCGGTTCGATGTCGTCTTCGTCATCCATCGGCGACTCAAGATCGAACACCATGCCCTGACCGTTCTCCCGGGCATAGATCCCCAGGATCGCGCTGATCGGCACGTACAGGCTGTGCGGAACACCGCCGAAGCGACCTTCAAAGGTCACCACGTCGTTATCCATATGCAGATGGCGCACGGCACTGGGCGAGATGTTCAGGACAATCTGTCCGTCACTGGCGAAACCCTGCGGCACCTGCACCGCCGGGTATTCGGAATTGACCAGCATGTGCGGGGTGCAATCGTTATCAACAATCCACTCGTAGAGCGCGCGGACCAGATAAGGTCGACTGGAGTTCATAGCGGCTCCTTAAGCCTTAGCGCATATCGCGTTCGACGCCAGACAGACTCGCCTGGAAAGCCTCACGCGCAAACTGGCGCTCCATATAATCAAGCAGCGGCTTGGCCGGCCGCGGCAGTTCAATACCCAGAATCGGCAAACGCCAGAGTATTGGCAATAGGCAGCAATCCACCAGACTTTGTTCCTCGCTGAGGAAAAACGGCTTGTCGGCGAACAGCGGCGACACGCCGGTCAGGCTTTCACGCAATTCCTTGCGCGCCACGACACGCGCGGCTTCCTTGGTTTTCGGATCCAGAATCAGATCCACCAGACCACACCAGTCGCGCTGGATGCGGTGAATCAGCAGACGACTGTTGGCACGCGCCACCGGATAAACCGGCATCAAGGGCGGGTGCGGGTAACGCTCATCCAGATATTCCATCACCACGGTCGACTCCCAGAGCGCCAGGTCACGATCGACCAGCGTAGGGAGACTGCCGTAAGGGTTCACCTCAATCAGTTTAGGCGGCTGGCGACCAGCTTCCACATAAATGATCTCGGCGCTGACACCCTTCTCTGCAAGTACGATGCGCACTCGGTGGGAATAGTGGTCGGCGGGGTCGGAGTAACAGGCCAACCGATTGGTCACGCCCATGGCGATCCTCCTCGCTTGTTGAAATTGTCGGAACCGGAAAAACGCGCGCGCCCAGAGGGCGCCTCCCGCAACCTCTGGCTGACCAGACGTTGCGTTATCAGAGGCGCCCTTGGGCGCGCGCGATTAACAGCAATGCTTGAAGCGTATCAGTGCACGTCTTTCCAGTATTCACGCTTGAGCAGGTAGGCGAACACAAAGAAGAACGCCAGGTACAGCAAGACGTAAGTACCGATGCGCTGATGTTGCAGCTTAACCGGGTTAGCCGAGTAAGCCAGGAAGGTTACCAGATTCTTGACCTTCTCATCGAACTGCTCTTCGTTCAGAGCACCGGTTTTCGGCACGATGGTCAACTGATCGCACGCTTCATGAGTCAGCGGCGTACCGGTCAGCGGATCATATTGCTTCTTGCCGTCTTCAACGATCTGCACTTGTTTGCAGCCAACCACCTGACGACCTTGCAGGCCGACCAGCACGTTAGGCATGCCGACGTTCGGGAAGACCTTGTTGTTCACGCCCCATGGACGTGCAGGATCTTCGTAGAACGAACGCAGGTAACCGTAGAGCCAGTCGGTGCCGCGCACACGCGCCACCAGGGTCAGATCCGGTGGCGCTGCACCGAACCAGGTCTTGGCGTCCGCCGGCTGCATGCCGATGTTCATGTGATCGCCGATCTTGGCACCAGTGAACACCAGCTTCTCCAGCATCATTTCGTGTGGAATGCCGAGGTCATCGGCCACCCGCTCGTAACGCTGGAACTTGGCACTGTGGCAACCCATGCAATAGTTGGCAAAAGTGCGCGCGCCATCTTGCAGGGCAGCCTTGTCGGACACGTCAATGTCGACCTTTTCCAGTTCTGGACCACCGTGTTCAGCGGCGAAAGACAGCACAGGCAGCGCAGCAAAAATCAGAGCAAAAAATAACTTTTTCATCAGCCAGTCACCCTTTCCGGAACCGGTTTGGTCTTCTCGAGCCTGGTGTAGAACGGCATCAGAATGAAGTAGGCGAAGTACAGGAAGGTGCAGACCTGCGATACCAGCGTGCGCTCCGGCGTCGGCGCAAGCACACCGAGAATGCCGAGAATCACGAAGGAAATGCAGAACACCACCAGCCAGATCTTGCTCATCCAGCCCTTGTAGCGCATCGATTTGACCGGACTGCGGTCAAGCCAGGGCAGGACAAAGAGCAAGGCGATCGAAGCACCCATGGCGATCACGCCCATGAGTTTGTCCGGGATCGCACGCAAGATCGCGTAGAACGGCGTGAAGTACCAGACCGGTGCAATGTGCTCTGGCGTCTTGAACGGGTTGGCCTGCTCGAAGTTTGGTTTTTCGAGGAAGTAGCCGCCCATTTCCGGGAAGAAGAACACGATAAAGCAGAAGATGAACAGGAACACCACCACGCCGACGATGTCTTTCACGGTGTAGTACGGGTGGAAGGCAATACCGTCCAGCGGGATACCGTTCTCGTCTTTGTGCTTCTTGATGTCGACGCCGTCAGGGTTGTTCGAACCGACCTCGTGCAGCGCCAGGATGTGCAGCACCACCAGACCGAGAATCACGATCGGCAGCGCGACAACGTGCAAGGCGAAGAAGCGGTTCAGGGTAATCCCGGAGATCAGGTAGTCACCACGGATCCACTGGGTCAGGTCGTTACCAATGACCGGAATCGCACCGAACAGCGAGATGATCACCTGGGCACCCCAGTAGGACATCTGACCCCACGGCAGCAGATAACCCATGAACGCTTCGGCCATCAGCGCCAGGTAAATCAGCATGCCGAACACCCACACCAGTTCACGCGGCTTCTGATACGAACCGTAGAGCAAGCCACGGAACATGTGCAGATAGACCACGATGAAGAATGCCGAAGCACCGGTGGAGTGCAGCAGACGCAGGATCGAGCCGTACTCGACGTCGCGCATGATGTATTCGACGGAAGCGAAGGCTTCTTCTGCCGACGGCGTGTAGCTCATCGTCAGCCAGACACCGGTGACGATCTGGTTGACCAGCACCAGCAGCGCCAGGGAGCCGAAGAAGTAGAAGAAGTTGAAGTTTTTTGGAGCGTAATACTTGCTGAGATGGTCTTCCCACATTTTGGTGGCGGGAAAGCGCGCATCAACCCAATCCATGAACTTGCTCATCACGCTTTCTCCGTATCGACGCCAATGACAATCAGGTCATCGGTCTCATAGGAATGCGGGGGAACTGGCAGGTTCAAAGGCGCAGGTTGCGACTTGTAGACGCGGCCAGCCAGATCGTAGTGGGAACCGTGGCAAGGGCAGAAATAGCCACCGACCCAGTCTTTACCCAGATCCGCAGGTGCCACTTCGGGACGGAAAGTTGGTGAGCAACCCAGGTGCGTGCAAATCCCGATCAGCAGCAGAATTTCCGGCTTGATCGAACGCACTTCAGGATCGACATAAGTAGGTTGCGTGGAGTTTTTGGAAGTCGGATCGGAGAGCTGGCCCTCGATCTTCTTGAGATTCCCCAGGATTTCCGCAGTACGGCGGACAATGAACACCGGCTGGCCGCGCCACTCAGCAATCATCTGCTGCCCTGGCTCGATTTTGCTGACATTCACTTTCACCGGTGCGCCGGCGGCTTTCGCCTTGGCACTGGGAAACCATGACCCCACGAACGGGACCGCAGCCCCCACCGCTCCTGCAGCACCCACCACGGATGTGGCTGCTACCAAGAAGCGACGCCGGCCTGCATTCACGCCGTCATTGCTCATTCAGTCCTCTCCCATCAGCTTTTGTGGCCTGTTAAATCAGGCATCTACTAAATAAATCAATGTTACTTATAAAAATTTTGCCGAATGGTAATGAAAAGCCCCAATTCTGACAAGGGAATTACCCGGAGCTTCCACCCCCAAGCCTTGCAGTATAGGGGGTCTACGGATGAGGCAAGTTGTCACAGCGCAATTCTTTTGATAAATCGCAGGCATAAAAAAACGCCCGCTTCCGTGAGGAATCGGGCGTTCTTTTTGAACGTGGAAGCGGAATTAACGCTTCGAGTACTGCGGACGCTTACGCGCTTTACGCAGACCTACTTTCTTACGTTCAACTTCACGGGCGTCGCGAGTAACGAAGCCAGCTTTGCGCAGAGCGCCGCGCAGGGTTTCGTCGTAGTCCATCAGAGCGCGAGTGATACCGTGGCGGATTGCGCCAGCTTGACCACTTACACCGCCGCCGATGACAGTGACGTAGATGTCGAATTTCTCGACAGTCTCGGTCAGTTCCAGCGGCTGACGAACTACCATGCGGGCAGTTTCGCGGCCGAAGAACGAGTCCAGGGAGCGGTTGTTGATGGAGATGTTACCAGTACCCGGACGCAGGAAAACGCGTGCGGTTGCGGTCTTGCGACGGCCAGTGCCGTAATTTTGAGTCGCCGACATAATGAACTATTCCGTTAAATCTTCAGTTCTTGGGGCTGCTGAGCAGTATGAGGGTGTGCAGCGCCCGCATAGACTTTCAGCTTACGGTACATGTCACGACCCAGCGGGTTCTTAGGCAGCATGCCTTTAACCGCGGTCTCGATCACGCGCTCAGGGGCTTTGGCGATCAGCTTTTCAAAGTTGATCGACTTGATGCCGCCCGGGAAACCGGAGTGGGAGTAGTACATTTTGTCAGTGGTTTTAGCGCCGGTAACACGGATCTGCTCGGCGTTGATTACGACGATGTAGTCGCCGGTGTCAACGTGAGGAGTGTACTCAGGCTTGTGCTTGCCACGCAGACGGCTCGCGATTTCGGTGGCCAGACGACCCAGGGTCTGACCAGCAGCGTCGACGACAAACCAGTCGCGCTTTACTGTTTCCGGTTTAGCAGTAAAAGTTTTCATTCTTTATAGCCTCAGGGGCCGCCTGTAAATAAGACGGCGGATCTTACTGAATAGTGCGTACTTTGACAAGTCAAAGGCAGCCGGATACAGACGCTTTCGGGGGCTCGGGTCGGCGCGTCCGTTCAACGGCAAGATTCTTCGGCGGCGGCGCATCACTTCCACTGCAGAAAGAGGTCGGCAATTATGCAGATTGCGAAAAAATTTTCAACCTGCTTTTATGATTGTTTTGCCCAAGGAGCACCCGATGGACTATCGCCAGCTAGGCCGTACCGACCTGAACGTGAGTGCAATCTGCCTCGGCACCATGACCTGGGGCGAGCAAAACACTGAAGCTGAAGCCTTTGCCCAGATCGAACGGGCCAAGGAAGCGGGGATCAATTTCATCGACACCGCCGAGATGTACCCGGTGCCGCCGAAAGCCGAAACCTACGCCACCACCGAGCGCTACATCGGCAATTACTTCAAAAGTCGCGGTGACCGCGCCGACTGGATCCTCGCCAGCAAGATCGCCGGCCCCGGCAACACCATCGACTACATCCGCGACAAAAACCTGCGCCACAACCGTCAACACATCACCGAAGCGGTCGATGCCAGCCTCAAGCGCCTGCAGACCGACTACATCGACCTGTATCAATT
>NZ_QAIU01000523.1:10513-12316 GCF_003061205.1 Pseudomonas sp. HMWF006 | reverse complement strand
GCCGCATCCTGCGCACGCTGCGTGACTTGCAAGTGCAAGGCGTCGCCGTGTATTCCGAAGCCGATGCCGCCAGCCTGCATATCCTGCACGCCGCTGAAGCCCACAGCCTCGGTGAAGGGGCCGCCGCCGGCACTTATCTGGCAGTCGACAAAATCCTCGCCATTGCCAGGGCCAGCGGCGCGACTGCCATTCATCCCGGTTACGGTTTCCTGTCCGAGAACGCCGCCTTCGCCGAGGCCTGCGAAGCGCACGGCATCGCGTTCATCGGCCCTACAGCCGAACAACTGCGGGTGTTCGGTCTCAAGCACACCGCGCGCGCGCTGGCAAAACAGCATGGTGTGCCGATGCTCGAAGGCACCGAGCTGCTCGACAGCCTCGACGCCGCGCTGATCGCCGGCGAACAGGTGGGCTATCCGGTGATGCTGAAAAGCACCGCCGGCGGTGGCGGCATCGGCATGCGTGTGTGTCGCAATGCCAGCGAACTGAGCGAGTCGTTCGAAGCGGTGAAACGCCTCGGCCAGAACAATTTCAGCGACGCCGGAGTGTTCATCGAGAAGTACATCCAGCGCGCCCGGCACTTGGAGGTACAGGTGTTCGGCGACGGTCGCGGTGAGGTCATCGCCCTCGGCGTACGCGACTGCTCGGTGCAACGGCGCAACCAGAAAGTCCTTGAAGAAACCCCGGCACCGAACCTGCCGGACGGCATGGCCGAAGCGCTGTGCGCGGCGGCGATCAAACTGGCGCAAGCGGTGAACTACCGCAGCGCCGGCACCGTGGAATTCGTCTTCGACAGCGAGGCGCAGCGCTTCTATTTTCTCGAAGTGAACACACGGCTGCAGGTGGAGCATGGCGTCACCGAACAGGTCTGGGGTGTCGACCTGGTGCGCTGGATGATCGAACTGGCGGCCGGTGATCTGCCGCCGCTGAGCACGTTGTATGGCGCTCTGAAACCCGAAGGCCATGCGATTCAGGCGCGGCTGTATGCGGAAGATCCGGGGCGCGATTTCCAGCCGAGTCCGGGCTTGCTGACGGCCGTGGAATTCCCGCCGGCCAACGGCATCCAACTGCGCATTGATACCTGGGTCGAAGCCGGCTGCGAGATCCCGCCCTACTTCGATCCGATGCTTGCCAAAGTCATCACCTGGGCGCCGACCCGTGAACAGGCGCGTGCCGAGCTGCATCAAGCATTGGGCGACAGTCTGTTGTACGGCGTGGAAACCAACCGCGATTACCTGCGGCAGATTCTCCTCGATACGCCGTTCGCCAGCGGTGAGCCGTGGACCCGTTGCCTGGAGCATCTGGTCTACCGCGCCAACACTTTCGAAGTGCTCGGCGCCGGCACGCAAACCAGCGTGCAGGACTACCCCGGTCGCCTCGGTTACTGGGCCGTCGGTGTGCCGCCGTCGGGGCCGATGGACAGTCGCGCCCTGCGCCTGGGCAATCGCCTGCTCGGCAACGCTGAAGGCGCGGCTGCACTGGAAATCACCATGAGCGGGCCGCTGCTGCGCTTCAACTGTGAAGCGGTGATCGCGGTGACCGGTGCGCCGATTGGCCTGACGCTTGAGGGGGAAAGCGCGCCAATGAATACCGCCCTGCTGATCCCGGCGGGCGCGACGTTGCATCTGGGCAGCATCAGCGGCGCCGGAGCACGCAGTTATGTGTGTCTGCGCGGCGGTTTGCAGGTGCCGGATTATCTGGGCAGTAAAAGCACCTTCACCCTTGGCCAGTTTGGTGGCCATGGTGGTCGAGCATTGCGTGCCGGTGACGTGTTGCACCTGCCCGCGTTGACCGATCGCAGCGCAG
>NZ_QAIU01000523.1:1301-10503 GCF_003061205.1 Pseudomonas sp. HMWF006 | reverse complement strand
GTGCGGCAGATTCGGGTGATTTACGGCCCGCACGGCGCGCCGGAATACTTCACCGAAAATTACATCGGCACGTTCTTCACCACCTTGTGGGAAGTGCATTTCAATTCCAGCCGCACCGGCGTGCGCCTGATCGGGCCGAAGCCGGAGTGGGTGCGCGCCGATGGCGGTGAAGCCGGGTTGCATCCATCGAACATTCACGACAATCCGTATGCAATCGGTGCAGTGGACTTTACCGGTGACATGCCGGTGATCCTCGGCCCGGACGGCCCGAGCCTTGGCGGGTTTGTCTGCCCGGTGACGGTGATCGAGGCGGACCTTTGGCAACTGGGGCAGCTCAAGGCGGGCGATAAAATCCAGTTCATCCCTGTCTCTCTCTCAAACGCCCGCGAGCTCGCCCTGAAATGGGCTGCCCCCTGTGGGAGCGAGCTTGCTCGCGAAAGCGGTGTTTCAGAAACATCAGTATTGATTGACCCAGCGCATTCGCGAGCAAGCTCGCTCCCACAGGGTCTGGTATCGCCTGTGGTGTTGGCGTTGGGTCAGGGGGATCGGCGGCTTGTTGCGCGGGTCTCCGGGGATACTCACCTATTGCTGGAAATCGGCGAGCCTGAACTCAATCTCGTCCTGCGCTTCCGCGCCCACGCGCTCATGCAAGCGCTGGAAAGCAAAACCCTGCACGGCGTGATCGACCTCACGCCCGGCATTCGCTCGCTGCAAATCCACTACCAGCCCGAGCAACTGCCACTCGCCGATCTGCTCGGCATCATCGCCGGCGAATGGGACGCGGTGTGTGCGGCCAACGATCTGCAAGTGCCGTCACGCATCGTGCATTTGCCGCTGTCCTGGGACGATCCGGCCTGCCAGTTGGCCATCGAAAAATACATGACCACCGTGCGCAAGGACGCGCCGTGGTGTCCGAGCAATCTGGAGTTCATACGCCGCATCAACGACCTGCCGAACCTCGACGAAGTGCAGCGCACAGTGTTCAACGCAAGCTATCTGGTGATGGGCCTTGGCGACGTTTACCTCGGCGCCCCGGTGGCGACCCCGCTGGACCCGCGCCATCGTCTGGTGACCACCAAATACAACCCGGCACGCACCTGGACTGCGGAGAATTCGGTGGGCATCGGCGGCGCCTACCTGTGCGTGTACGGCATGGAGGGCCCCGGCGGTTATCAGTTTGTCGGGCGCACGTTGCAGATGTGGAATCGCTATCGTGAAGTCGCCGCGTTCGATGGCAAACCGTGGCTGCTGCGCTTCTTCGACCAGATCCGGTTCTACCCGGTCAGCGCCGACGAGTTGCTGCGTATCCGCCGGGATTTTCCGCTCGGGCGCTTCGAACTCAACATCGAACACAGCCAGCTCAACCTTGCCGATTATCAGGCGTTTCTCAACCGTGAAGCCGAGAGCATCAGCGCGTTTCGGGCTCAGCAACAGGGCGCCTTCAATGCCGAGCGCGAACGCTGGATCACCAGTGGCCAGGCACATTTCGACAGCGAAGAAGCCCTGGCGCCGTGCAGCGAGGATTCGCCGTTGGTCGACGGTGAACACAGCGTCGACAGCCACATTGCCGGCAACCTCTGGCAGGTGCAGGTCGAGGCCGGCAGCCGCGTTGCGGCAGGTGATGTGCTGGTGATTCTCGAGTCGATGAAGATGGAAATCCCGGTACTCGCGCCGATGGCCGGGGTGGTGCGCGAGATTCGCGTGCAGCCCGGTTCAGCGGTGCGCGCCGGGCAACGGCTCGTGGTACTCGAACTCGACTGAAGCCAATTGGATAAGGATCAACTCATGAATCTGCAACTCGATGTTCTGCGCCAGGCCTATCGCTGCGGCGCCACCACACCGCGTCAGCTGCTGCCGAAGCTGCGGGAAAAAGCCGCCGCGCTGAACCCGGATTATCACCTGTTCATTCATCTGCTCAGCGTCGAAGAACTGGAGCCGTACCTCGCCGCCCTCGACGGTCGTGACCTCGACAGTCTGCCGCTGTACGGCGTGCCCTTCGCGATCAAGGACAACATTGATCTGGCCGGCATTCCCACCACCGCCGCATGCCCGGACTTTTCTTACGTGCCCGAGCGCTCGGCGACTATCGTCGAGCAATTGCTGGCGCTGGGGGCGATTCCGCTGGGCAAGACCAATCTCGATCAGTTCGCCACCGGCCTCAATGGCAGTCGCTCGCCTTTTGGCGCACGCCCCAACAGCGTGTTGGCGGAGTATCCGTCCGGCGGTTCCAGCGCCGGTTCGTCGCTGGCGGTGGCATTGGGCGTGGCGAGTTTTGCCCTGGGCACCGACACCGCAGGCTCCGGTCGGGTGCCAGCGGCGCTGAACAACCTGGTCGGGTTGAAGGCGAGCAAAGGGCTGATCTCCACGGCCGGCGTGCTGCCGGCTTGCCGCACGCTGGATTGCGTGACTACGTTCACCGCCACTGCGCGTGAGGCCAGTCAATTGCTGGCGCTGACCGCCAAACTTGATCCGGGTGATGAGTACAGCCGCCGCAATCCATCGTGGAATGACGGCTCGGCGTTTGGTGCGCCACGGGCGTTTCGTTTCGGTGTGCCGCGCGCGCAGGACCTTGAGTTTTTCGGCTGCGTCGAAGGTCCGCTGCTGTTCGGCGATGCCATCGACCGGCTCAAGGCTTTGGGTGGCGAAGCGGTTGAACTGGATCTGTCGCCGTTCCTCGAAGCCGCACGCTTGCTCTACGAAGGGCCGTGGGTCGCCGAGCGCTACAGCGTCGCCGGTGAACTGATGGAGCAGAATCCCGCAGCGGTGTTGCCGGTGATCCGCGCCGTGCTGGCCAAAGCGCCAGCGGTGACCGGCGTGCAGACCTTCCGCGCGCAGTATCAGCTGCAAGCCCTGAAAGCCCTGTGCGACCAGGCACTCGAAGGGCTCGACTGCGTACTGACCCCGACCATCGGCCGCCCGGTGACACTGGCCGAACTGGACGCAGAACCGGTGCTGCGCAACTCCGAACTGGGTTGCTACACCAACTTCATGAACCTGCTCGACTACGCCGCCGTCGCCGTGCCGAGCGGATTCATGGCCAACGGTTTGCCGTGGGGCGTGACGTTGTTTGGCCGGGTGTTTACCGATCAATACCTGCTGAGCGTGGCCGATGCGCTGCAGCGTCAGTTGGATTGCAACCTGCCGACACCGGTGAACGTTGCGCGCCATGATCGCGCACGCATCGTGGTGTGTGGCGCGCATCTGCAGGAGTTGGCGTTGAACTGGCAACTCACCCAGCGGGGTGGGCGCTTGCTGGAAACGACATTGAGCTCGCCGGACTATCAACTATACGCATTGGCCGGCGGCCCACCACTGCGACCGGGGATGGTACGAGTCAAGCATGGCGGCGTGGCGATTGCGGTGGAAGTGTGGGAGTTGCCGAGCAGCGAATTGGGCTCGTTCCTGACCGGAATTCCGGCGCCGCTTGGACTGGGCAAGGTGCAGTTGGCGGATGGGCGTTGGGAGAGCGGGTTTATCTGCGAACCGTATGGTCTGGAAGGTGCGCTGGACATCAGCCATTTGGGCGGGTGGCGGGCGTATCTTGAAACTCGGAGCTGATCCAAAAACCAACCCTCACCCTAGCCCTCTCCCGGAGGGAGAGGGGACTGACCGAGGTGTCTGTAAGAGGGTTGTCATTCAGTGATACTCCGTCGAACTCAAGTTTTGAACTCAGCACAATTTAGCTCCCTCTCAGGAGGGCGAGGGGACTGACCGAGGTGTTTGCCATGCGGTGATACCGAGCCGAACACAACTTTTGAAATCACCACAATTTAGCCTCCTCTCCCTCCGGGAGAGGGTTGGGGTGAGGGGAGCGATCCTCCTGGCACACCCTCTGCGCCATATCCCCTGCCATTTCAGGCATAAATCCCGCAGTCTTTTCCCGGCCATCCCACTAGAATGCATGCCATCGGGCAACTGCCAACGGAACCGCCATGCCGCTTCGTTCTCCCCTGTACTCGCAACGCTCGCTGGTCCTGACGCTGATCGCCCTCCTCGGCGCCGGGTTCCTCGCCACGTCACTGCTGAGCTACTACGCCTCCCGCGCATCGATCCGCGACAGCATCGTCAACACCGAACTGCCGCTGACCTCCGACACGGTCTACTCGGAAATCCAGAAAGACCTGGTCCGGCCGATCCTGATTTCTTCGATGATGTCCCGCGATACTTTCATGCGCGACTGGGTGGTCAACGGTGAACAGAACCCCGAGCAGATGACCCGCTACCTCGACGAGGTCATGACCCATTACGGCGCCTACACGGCGTTTTTCGTGTCCGACAGCACCCACATCTATTACCACGCCAAAGGCGTGCTCAAGCAGGTCAAGGTCGATGAGCCGCGCGACACCTGGTACTTCCGCGTGCGCGACATGAAAGACCCGTACGAAATCAACGTCGACCCGGATCTGGCCAACAAGGACAACCTGACGTTCTTCATCAACTACAAGGTCTACGACTACCACAACCGCTTCATCGGCGCGGCGGGCGTCGGCCTGACCGTGGACGCGGTGATCAAGCTGATCGACAAGTATCAACAGCGCTATCAACGCAGCGTGTATTTCGTCGATACCTTCGGCCGGCTGGTGTTGACCGGTGCCGACGGCGGCCCGGAAGGTGCGCACATCGGCCAGCGTCTCGGTGAACTCGAAAGCCTGAAAGGCCTGGTCAGTCAATTGCCCAAACCGCACAGCGGCAGCTATGAATATGCCACCCATGGTCAGGGGCATTTTCTCAACGTGCGATTTATTCCGGAGTTGAACTGGTACCTGTTCGTCGATAAACGCGAGGACGGCGCGCTGAGTGAAATCCGTCAGTCGCTGTACTTGAATCTGCTGATCTGCCTGTTGGTGACGCTGATTGTCCTGGCGTTGCTCAACCGTGTGATCAAACGTTTCCAGCGCAAAATCCACGCCCAGGCCACCCTCGACAGCCTCACCGAACTGCCCAACCGCCGAGGCTTCGACATTCTCGCCGCACAGGCTCTGCACGAAGCGCAACGCGAGACCAAACCACTGACCGCGTTGTTGCTCGACCTCGATCACTTCAAAGTGTTGAACGACACCTACGGACACATGGCCGGTGATCAGGTATTGATCGGTTTTGCCCGCGATCTGCAAAGCTGCCTACGCCACGCCGACATTGTCTGCCGTTGGGGTGGTGAGGAATTTATCGTTTTGCTGAAGGACACCGACGGCGACACCGCTCAGAAAATTGCCGAGAAGATCCGCCAACATGTCGAACAGCACGAATATGCCTACAACGGCCACAGCCTCAACCTGACGGCGAGCATCGGTGTCACCACCCTGCAACGCGATGACACCTTGCACAGCCTGCTGTCGCGGGCCGATCATGCGATGTACCGGGCCAAACAAACCGGCCGCAACCGAATCTGCGTGGAAATGCCTCACTCGACTTATGCCTGAATCTGACGTTAAACCCGACCATTGCCCGGCCTGCGGCGCCCGCAACGACTGCAGCCTCGCCGACCCGCGCACCGCCGACCGCGAATGCTGGTGCTATGGCGTGACTATCGACCCGGCCGTGCTCCAAGCGCTGCCGCCAGAACTGCGCAACCAATCCTGCCTGTGCCCGCGTTGCGCGCAGGTCGAGGCGCAACTGCAAGCGACCCGGCCGTCGATCCCGTAAGATGCGCGGCCTTTCACCCTGCGAATTCTGAACATGCGTGTCGACCGTTTCCTCAGCAACCTGCCCCGCTACAACCGTCAGCAGGTTCGTCTATTGCTGGTGGAAAAGCGCGTGCGGATTGACGGAAAAGTCGTCAGCGATCCCCACAGCGAAGTACTCGACTTCAGCCGAGTCGAAGTCGACGACGAGGTGTTGCAGGTCGGTAAACCGGCACGCTACTTCATGCTGCACAAACCACCGGGCTGCGTCAGCGCCACCCGTGACCCGCAGCACCCGACCGTGCTCGACCTGATCGACGAACCCGACAAGGACGATCTGCACATCGCCGGGCGTCTGGACTTCAACACCACCGGCCTGATGCTGATCACCAACGACGGCGCCTGGTCGCGACGCCTGACCCAGCCACAGACCAAGCTACCGAAGGTCTATTACGTCGAAACCGAAGAGGCGATCGGGCCGGAATACGCGATCACCTTCGCCGAAGGCATCTACTTCGCCTTCGAGGACCTGACCACACAACCGGCGCATCTGGAACGGCTCGGCCCACGCTCGGCGCGGTTAAGCATCGTCGAGGGTCGTTACCATCAGGTGAAGCGCATGTTTGGGTTCTTCAACAACAAAGTCCTGCGCCTGCACCGCGAATCCATGGGCCCGCTACTGCTCGATAACGCGCTAAAACCGGGCGAGTACCGTGCTTTGCGCACCGAAGAGATCCATTTGTTCTAAGCCCGCGACCGCTCAGCAGAAGTTGTCGAACAATTTACCAATGGCACTTGCGCGATCCCCATCCCCCTGCTTGAATCAGGACGTCGGCCAGATTGTGACCGATGAGTCACAACAAACATCCAAGAAACTTTTTGCCGGTAGAGAGCCTTCAAGGCTCCGCCTCAGCCGGCAGACTGCCCGCCAATAACAATACCCGTCGACCGCAGTCATGGATCGACATGGGCCAAGCAAATTCCAGGCGTATGCCTACCTGTCACAAAGCTCGTGCAATCTCTATTTGCGCGCATACCCGCTTGCTTGCCAGGAGTCTTATGACATGAGGCCAGAAATCGCTGTGCTGGATATACAGGGTCAGTATCGGGTTTACACGGAGTTCTATCGCGCAGACGCCGCAGAAAAGACCATCATCCTGGTCAACGGCTCGATGGCCACGACTGCGTCGTTTGCACAGACTGTGAAAAACCTGCACCCGCAATTCAACGTGGTTTGCTACGACCAGCCCTACGCGGGCCGGTCAAAAGCCCACAACCGACACGAGAAACATCTGACGAAGGAAGTCGAAGGGCAGATCCTGCTCGAGCTGATCGACCACTTCGCCGCCGAACACGTGCTCTCTTTTTCCTGGGGCGGCGCAGCTACGCTGGTTGCCCTCGCGCAACAGCCACGGCGCATCGAACGAGCGGTGATCAGTTCGTTCTCGCCGGTGATCAACGCACACATGCTCGATTACCTTGAGCGCGGCGTCGATTACCTCGGGCAACGCGACGGCGATCGCGTCGGGCACCTGGTCAACAACACCATCGGCAAACACCTGCCGTCACTGTTCAAACGCTTCAACTATCGCCACGTCAGCAGCCTGGCGGAACACGAATACGGACAGATGCACTTCCACATCAGCGACGTGCTGCACAGCGATCGGCAGTGCTATCTGAATGCAGCGAAAAAGATCAACGTGCCGGTGCTGTTTCTAAACGGCGAATGGGACGAATACACCGCCGCTGAAGACGCTCGCCTGTTCGGCAACCACGTGGCACACAGCACCTTCACTACGCTGCAAGCCACCGGGCACTTCCTCGACATGGAACACAAGGCCGCCTGCCGCGATAGCCAGAACGCCTTGCTCGGCTTTCTGAAACCGGCGCAGCAGACCAGCCGAACGCGTTACTCGTTTGTTCAGGATCAACATGCACTGGCCATTTGAAAAAGCGTCGTCGCGAGCGAGGCTGCAGGGTTGGGATTTTGCTTTGCGCACCGCAGTGCTCGCCCGCGATTGACCGTTTTCAGCGATTTAAAGCGTTCATGAGTAAAAGAAAAACTTCAAATCCGTGGCCGAGTCTGGTACAAAGTCAGCCGCTCTGAGCGGGTATAGTTTAATGGTAGAACAGTAGCTTCCCAAGCTTCCGACGAGGGTTCGATTCCCTCTACCCGCTCCACTCGAATTTTGGTCTCACGTTGTGTTTTTTGACGGGGGATGCAGGAATAGAAAAAACCGGCCTACAGGGCCGGTTTTTTTGTGGCTGGGATTTGAGGTTGGCCGCTTCGACAGCGCAGAACCATTCAGCAACACACCGTAGATTGCAGATTCGTCAGTCCCCCCTCTACGCTTCGGTTTCTCTAATGACAACAAGTGCAGTCTGCTCAAGGGAATGATCCGCACCCAGGGGCTTTGACCACCCTATCCCCGAGAAGCAAGACACGACCTGATGACCATGCTTGGGATCAATGACGAGGCAACCCCATGAAACTCGGATCCACAAAGGACTCCAGGAGTCCATTCGCAGACTTCATTCGAAATGCGAAATCGGAAGAAAAGAAGCGCGTTTACAGTGAAGTGCTGACCGAAGCTACCAAGAAACAGAATGAAGTGATGTTGGCGGCGCGCGAAAAGCAGGCCTGAGTACGATATTGAATTTCAAAAACGCCCGACCGATTGCCGGGCTATTTCATTCCATCGAAAACCCCATCTCTCATCTGCCGATTATCGTATTCCACTGGTTACCATTCGCGAACGGCAGCGTTCGGCCCAGAGTGTGTAAAAACGCTTCGCCAAAATTGGAGTGTGCGCGTTTACGTCGAATCTGAAATTTATCGGCACATCAGCAGGTGCGGATTTTACGTAGAAGCGCGATTCTCAGTCCGGGCTTGAGTACCTGTCGCGCTGAAAAACGTTTTTACACAGCCTCGGCCGATAGCAGCCGATGATGAACGACCCCTTCTGGTTTAAGCCGTTAGCCACTGAGGCATCGCTTGATGCCCCTAGCTAGTTTGATCTCGATGTAGCCCTGCCCTCCGTTCGAAGGCAGACAAAATGCATTACTCACAAATGGATTGGATGCCAGAAATCATCCCTCTACCCGCTTCACTCAAACATTGGTCTCACGTCGTGATTTTTTGACGGGGAATGAAGGCACAGCAAAAACGCGCATAAAGAACCGATTTTTTGTGTCCGGAGATTGAGGTTGGCGCTTCACATTACAGATCCACAACACTCCACCGGTTTTCACCTCCCACCCGACCGACTAGCATTCCCCATCACCCACCACCCTCCCCCTGCGCGGCCATCGACGAATACGCGCCATCACTTTCGAGGGATTCCAATCGCGGCCACTTTGCCGCTGACGATCGAACTCAAAAGAGCACTTCACCATGACGCAAAACATTTACGACGATCCCGAATTCTTCCAAGGCTACAGCCAGATGAATCGCTCCATCGGCGGCCTCGACGCGGCGCCGGAGTGGCCGGTGCTCAAGGCATTGCTGCCTTCCATGCATGGTTTGAACGTGGTGGATCTGGGCTGCGGCTATGGCTGGTTCAGCCGTTGGGCGGTCGAGC
>NZ_QAIU01000523.1:0-1291 GCF_003061205.1 Pseudomonas sp. HMWF006 | reverse complement strand
GTGTGTTGGCGCTGGATGTTTCGGAGAAGATGCTGGAGCGCGCGCGTGCGACCACGGCGGCGGCGAACATTCGCTATGAGCGCGCCGATCTGGAACAGCTCGACTTGCCCGCCTGCAGTTTCGATCTGGCTTACAGCTCACTGGCGCTGCATTACATCAAGGATTTGCCGGGGCTGTTTGCTCAGTTGTACACGGCGCTGAAACCGGGTTCGCATTTTGTGTTTTCCATTGAGCATCCAATCTTTATGGCACCGCGTAATCCGGGCTGGTTGATTGATGCTGAAGGTAACAAGCGTTGGTCGCTGGACAGCTATCAGCTGGAGGGTGAACGGGTGACAAACTGGTTGGCCGAGGGAGTGATCAAGCAGCATAGGACGGTAGGAACGCTGCTGAATTCGTTGATCGATGCAGGGTTCGCCATTCGCCATGTCAATGAATGGGGCCCGAGCGATGCAGAGGTGGCGGCGCAACCGGCGCTGGCGGAAGAGCGGGAGCGGCCGATGATGATGCTGGTGGCGGTGCAGCGCTGAGCGGGTTTACAACTTGAGAAGCCCCTCACCCTAACCCTCTCCCATAGGGAGAGGGGACTGACCGCGGTGCCAGTACGAGCTACGCCGACGTGCGAAATCGAGGCGAACCCAGGTTTTGGAAACAACACCACTCGGCTCCCTCTCCCTCGGGAGAGGGCTGGGGTGAGGGGCCTGTCCGAAAGTGCAGCCAAAATCTCAAGCCGGACAACAGTCCGAATTGATTTTATCGGGTCGCGACGATAAACAACCTGGGAAACGGCAACAACACCGAGCCATCCGCCAACGCCGGATAAGCCCGCTCAACCTCCGCCAGATACTGCTCCAGGTACTGCGTCTTTTCCTCTTCGGTCAGCGGACTCAAAAACGGAATCAAGCCGCTGCCCTTGAACCACTCCACCACCCCCGCCGCCCCGCCAGACAGCTGATGGTGATAGGTCGTGCGCCACACATCGACCCGCGCACAGTGCGGTCGCAGCATGGAGAAGTAATCGCTCGCACTCGCCATGTCGGTGCGTTGCCCCGCTGCGCCGCTGAGCTTGCTCGCCCACGGGCCATTCGCAGCGACTTCACGCATCAAGCGGTGGGACGGCTCGTTGAGGTTGTCCGGCATCTGGATCGCCAGACTGCCACCGGCCGACAACTTGCCGGCGAGTGCCGGTAACAATGTTGCGTGATCCGGCAGCCACTGCAGCACGGCGTTGGCAAAGATCACATCGTAAGGGCCGACATCGGCCCATTTATCGATGTGCGCGACGTCGAAC
>NZ_QAIU01000522.1:0-6187 GCF_003061205.1 Pseudomonas sp. HMWF006 | reverse complement strand
ATCATATAGTCTCGCCGCAGGCGAATTTCGCCAGAGACGCATAAGCTGCTTTAGGGCACGATACCGCAGTCGCTCGAATCACGAATTCGCCAACTTTCCTTAAGCGTCTTCCATAAGAAAACACAGGGGCTTGTCATGAATTTTTCCGCACTACGTCGCAATCTGCTGGTAGGTTCGCTGGGCCTTGCACTGAGCGCCGGCCTGATCAGCCAGGCAACAGCCGGTGAACAGCTGCAGCAGATCAAGGACAAAGGCGTTATCAACGTCGGCCTGGAAGGCACTTACCCACCGTTCAGCTTCGTCGACGAGAACGGCAAGCTCTCCGGTTTCGAAGTCGAATTCTCTGAAGCGCTGGCCAAAGAGCTGGGCGTGAAGGTCAAGCTGCAGACGACCAAATGGGACGGCATCCTCGCCGCGCTTGAATCCAAGCGTCTGGACGCCGTGATCAACCAGGTGACCATCTCCGACGAGCGCAAGAAGAAGTATGACTTCTCCGAGCCGTACACCGTTTCCGGGATTCAGGCGCTGGTGTTGACCAAGAAAGCCGCCGACCTGAACATCAAATCCGCTGCCGATCTGGGTGGCAAGAAAGTCGGCGTGGGCCTGGGCACCAACTACGAGCAGTGGGTCAAAGCCAACGTACCGACGGCTGACGTGCGCACCTATGAAGATGATCCGACCAAGTTCCAGGACCTGCGCGTTGGCCGTATCGACGCCATCCTGATCGACCGTCTGGCCGCGCTGGAATATGCCAAAAAAGCCAAGGACACCACCGCCGCCGGCGAACCGTTCTCCCGTCAGGAAGCTGGCGTTACCTTGCGCAAAGGCGAGCCTGAACTGTTGGCGGCCGTAAACAAGGCCATCGACAAGCTGCGCGCCGATGGCACGCTGGCCAAGCTTTCGGAAAAATATTTCAGCGCCGATGTCACTAAATAATGGAAGCAACTTTCCAAATTGTACGGGAGGCCATGCCCTTTTTGCTCAAGGGCATGTACTTCACCGTCATCCTCAGTCTGGGTGGCATGTTCTTCGGCTTCCTGCTCGGTTTCAGTCTGGCGTTGATGCGTCTGTCGCGCTTCAAGGTAGCGAACTGGATTGCCCGCATCTACGTGTCGTTTTTTCGCGGCACGCCGTTGCTGGTACAACTGTTCGTCATCTATTACGGCTTGCCACAGGTGGGCCTTGAGCTCGATCCGATACCCGCAGCCCTGATCGGCCTTTCGCTGAACATGGCTGCTTATATCTGTGAAATCCTGCGCTCTTCGATCAGTTCGATTGAACGCGGTCAGTGGGAAGCCGCTGCGAGCATTGGCATGACCCGCGCGCAAACCCTGCGGCGGGCCATCCTGCCGCAAGCGATGCGTACAGCATTACCGGCGCTGGGCAACAGCTTCATTTCCCTGGTCAAGGACACTGCACAGGCCGCCACCATCCAGGTGCCGGAGTTGTTACGACAGGCGCAGTTGATCAGCGCCCGTAACTTCGAAATTTTCACCATGTACCTTAGCGCCGCACTGCTTTACTGGATTCTGGCCTCGGTGCTTTCGCACTTCCAGAACAAGCTGGAAGAGCGGGCCAATCGGCACGACCAGGAGTCCTGACCCCATGATTGTCGTAGAGAAACTGACAAAGCAGTTCAAGGGTCAAGAGGTGCTCAAGGGCATCGATCTTGAGGTCAAGGAAGGCGAAGTCGTGGCCATCATCGGCCCCAGCGGTTCGGGGAAAACCACGTTTCTGCGCTGCCTGAACTTCCTTGAGGAACCCACCAGCGGCCGGATCAAGGTCGGCGCTATCGAAGTCGATACCAGCCGCCCGCTGAGCCAGCAGCAAAGCCTGGTGCGCACTCTGCGCCAGCACGTGGGCTTCGTGTTCCAGAACTTCAACCTGTTCCCCCATCGCACCGCTCTGGAAAACGTCATCGAAGGGCCGATCGTGGTCAAGAAGATGCCGCGCGAGCAAGCCATTGCCCTGGGCATGAAGCTGCTGGCCAAGGTCGGTCTCTCCGGTAAGGAAGACGCTTACCCGCGTCGTCTGTCCGGCGGCCAGCAACAGCGCGTGGCAATTGCCCGGGCACTGGCGATGGAGCCGGAAGTGATCCTGTTCGACGAGCCGACCTCGGCCCTCGATCCGGAACTGGTCGGTGAAGTACTGGCGACCATCCGCGGCCTTGCCGAGGAGAAACGCACCATGGTGATTGTCACCCATGAAATGGGCTTCGCCCGTGATGTGGCCAACCGTGTGGTGTTTTTCGACAAGGGTGTGATCGTCGAACAGGGTGAAGCCAAAGCGCTGTTTGCCAACCCGAAAGAACAACGCACCCAACAATTCCTCAGCAAATTCCTCAATCACGCCTGATAACTTTCAACGCATGATTCTTAAACTTCCACGGATGGAAGTTACCTTTACCCCGCCCTCGACAACTTCAAAAAATCTTATAAATTCCGCCTGCGATACGCAGCCTGTTTATATGTTCTGCAAACATTATTATTCGCGTTCACGCCATCCTTCGCCGAAGGACAACGTTCGAATAAACCCGCGGCAAAACCGGCAGAAACTCCTTGGTTCTGTGGCCCTATTCACTATCGAACCTAGGCATAGGGATTCGTCAGCGTAGGAAATTTCTGAATAATCGGTAATTCACGAATTAACTAACTCACTCTATTGACACCCCCTCCAGCACGTTCTTATCTAGTCACCAACCAGCCTCACTTAGTTAAATAACCCCGCATTCAAACTGAACAAAAGCGCACCGCTTTATTGCCAGTTGATTCACGCTTTTTTGTTCTTTCAGAAACGGACTTCGCTGCAGGATTTCAAGGAGAGAAAACGATGACCCGCACTTCGCATACCCCCGAACTGGCAGCCCCGATTCTGGCGCCAGCGCAAAAAACCGGCATCAATCTGGCCGCAGCGGCCCACCTGCTGGTCAATGTGTCGCCCTACCCCGACATGGATTGCGGCGATCTGATCGAGTTGTTCTGGAACAAATGCTATGTCGCCTCGAAGGTGCTGACCGGCGAAGACGTCGGTGCCGTGGTCAGCCTGCGGGTGCCGGAGAGTTTCATTGCCAATGGCATCGCACGCATTCACTACCGGGTAATGCAGGTCGGCCAGGGGCCGGCGTTGTCGGCGCCGACCCGGGTGCAGGTCAAGCTCGACTGCCCGGGCGGCGAGCCTTCGACGCTGTGCGGCGACGAAAACCAGCAACTGGCACCGGTGACGATCCCCGACACCATTCGCCGCCAGGGCGTGAACCCGAATCAGATCAAACGCGGCGTGCCGCTGACCATCGAGCCTTACCTGAACATGGCCGAGGACGATGCCATCACCTTGCGCTGGGGGGATGTGCGCATGGATCTGGCACCGATTACCACAGCGGATGTCGGGCTGCCGATTCAGGTCTGGGTGCCGCCGGCGGTGATCGTTGAAGCCGGGGAGGATCTGCGGCTGGATGTGACGTATTGCATCCTTGACCGGGTCGGCAACAACTCACGCTGGGCGCCGCCACGGACGTTAAAGATCGGCTGCGTGAATCCTTACCTGAAGGTGCCTCTCAACCCGGAACTCAAGGTCGCCGAATCGCGCACAGACTG
This sequence comes from Pseudomonas sp. HMWF006, assembly GCF_003061205.1. NCBI lineage: Bacteria > Pseudomonadati > Pseudomonadota > Gammaproteobacteria > Pseudomonadales > Pseudomonadaceae > Pseudomonas > Pseudomonas sp. HMWF006. The sequence continues at coordinate 2,594 of NZ_QAIU01000522.1, read as the reverse complement.
AACACACAGCCCTTGTGGCGAGGGCGCTTGCTCCCGCTCGGCTGCGCAGCAGGCGCAAAACCGACACGACGGTTTAGCTGAAGGGAACAGCTGTGCAGGTTTCAGGGGCGCTTCGCAGCCCAGCGCGAGCAAGCTCCCCTGCCACAGAATCGCTCAGCCTCGAAAACCCGTTAACCAATCCGACCATCACCCCTTCTATGCATATTCCTAAAAGTTAGTTTATTTAATATTTATACACGCTTAGGGTATATGAACCGGACCACCGGACATTCTTTCGTTCGCCGCACTTTTGCGGCGTTTTTCATGAGATGTGAGGTAGGTAGTATGGTCCGGAACACAATCACCCCAGTGCAGATCGCCAGGGCATTGCGTGCAGCCAAGGAGCGGCACTGATGTCCAGTCTGGCAGATACAAACGTCCAGTCGGATCTGGACATCGCCCCGTTGTTGTTGCCCGCGCAGGTCTTGCGCAACGACGCCCAAGCCATCAAGGCCGCCCATGAGCTGGCGCAAGTCGCCCGTGTGCAGGCCGCCAGGCGCGACCGCCAGCGCAAGCTGCCGTGGTCGGAAATCGAACAGTTCACCCGCAGCGGCCTGGGCAGCATCGCCATCCCGCGTGAGTACGGTGGCCCGCAAGTTTCGTTCGTTACCCTGGCCGAAGTGTTCGCGATCATTTCCGCCGCCGATCCGGCGCTGGGACAGATTCCACAGAACCAGTTCGGCATCCTCAACCTGGTGCTCGGCAGCGCCACTGAGGCGCAGAAAAAGCAGCTGTTCCAGAGTGTTCTGGAAGGCTGGCGCATCGGCAATGCTGGCCCTGAGCGCGGTACGAAAAACACCCTGGAATTGAAGGCGCGCATCACCGCCGATGGCGATGACTACGTGATCAACGGCCAGAAGTTCTATTCCACTGGCGCGCTGTTCGCGCACTGGGTCGCCGTCAAGGCACTCAACGATGACGGCAAGCAAGTGCTGGCCTTCGTCCGCCGTGGCACGCCGGGATTGCGCATCGTTGATGACTGGTCGGGCTTCGGTCAGCGCACCACCGCCAGCGGCACGATCCTGCTGAACAACGTGCGTGTCGAGTCGAGCCTGGTGGTCGACAACTGGAAGATCAACGAAACCCCGAATACTCAAGGCGCCGTCTCGCAACTCATTCAGGCGGCCATCGACGCCGGCATCGCCCGTGGTGCCATCGACGACGCCATCGAGTTTGTCAAAACCCGTGCCCGGCCGTGGATCGACGCCAAGGTCGAGCGCGCCAGCGATGACCTCTACGTGATCGCCGACATCGGCAAACTGAAAATCGAACTGCACGCCGCCGAAGCGCTGCTGCGCAAGGCCGGGCAGGTACTCGATCAGGTGCACGCTGCGCCACTGACCGCCGAGTCCGCCGCCCGCGCCTCGATTGCCGTGGCCGAAGCCAAAGTGCTGACCACCGAGATCTCGCTGCTGGCCAGCGAAAAACTTTTCGAACTGGCCGGCAGCCGCGCGACCCTCGCCGAATTCAACCTCGACCGCCACTGGCGCAACGCCCGGGTGCACACCCTGCATGACCCGGTGCGCTGGAAGTATCACGCGGTCGGCGCCTATCGCCTGAACGGTACTTTGCCCGCTCGTCACTCCTGGATTTAACGACCGCACACTTTTGACCAGATCTCTGGAGAAACACATGACTTATTCTCACTCCGTCGCGGTCATCACCAGCGATGAGCAAGCCCTGATCATCGCCAGCGACCTGGCCGAAGATTTCAAACGCGACAGCGCCGTGCGCGACCGTGAACGGCGTCTGCCGCTGCCGGAACTCGACGTGTTTTCCCGCTCCGGCCTCTGGGGCATCAGCGTGCCCAAGGAATACGGCGGCGCCGGCGTATCCAACGTGACCCTGGCCAAAGTCATCGCCCTGATCGCTCAGGCTGACGGCTCGCTCGGGCAGATTCCGCAAAACCATTTCTACGCACTCGAAGTGCTGCGGGTGAACGGCAGTCACGCGCAGAAACAACGGCTGTACGCCGAAGTGCTCGCCGGCCAGCGCTTCGGTAACGCACTCGCGGAACTGGGCACCAAAACCGCCCACGACCGCGTCACCAGCCTCAAGCGCGACGGTGACGGCTATCGCATCAATGGCCGCAAGTTCTACTCGACTGGGGCGATTTACGCCCAGCGTATTCCGACTTCCGTGGTCGATGAAAACGGCGTGCAACAACTGGCATTCGTCCCGCGCGACAGCCAGGGCCTGACCGTGATCGACGACTGGAGCGGCTTCGGCCAGCGCACCACCGGCAGCGGTTCGGTGGTGTTCGAAGACGTCTACGTCGCCGCCGAAGACGTGATCCCGTTCCAGAGTGCCTTCGAGCGTCCGACCACGGTCGGCCCGCTGGCGCAGATCCTTCACGCCGCCATCGACACCGGCATCGCCCGTGCCGCGTATGAGGACGCGCTGCACTTCGTGCGCAGCAAAACTCGTCCGTGGATCGACTCCGGCAACGACAAGGCTACCGAAGACCCGCTGACCCTCAAGAGTTTCGGCCACTTGAGTATTCGCCTGCACGCCACCGAAGCCTTGCTCGAACGCTCCGGCGAATTCCTCGACAT
>NZ_QAIU01000521.1:0-8570 GCF_003061205.1 Pseudomonas sp. HMWF006 | reverse complement strand
ATTCCGGTATCCGCCAGCTACCACGACGTCGACAAGGCCCGGGAAGAGCAGAAATTCGTCATCCCGCCGGATTACATTTTTATCGAAAATTACATTCCGCTGTTCGACGCCGAGGGCAAGAATGTCACGGCGATGGTCGAGATCTACAAGGAACCCAAAGACCTGATCGCGCGCATGGAGCGCGGTTTGACCCTGATCTGGCTGGCGACTGCGCTCGGCGGCGGGCTGATTTACCTGGGCCTGTACTGGATTGTCCGGCGTGCCGCGATCCTGCTCGCCGCCCAGCAAAAACAACTGATCGCCAATGAAACCTTTGTTGCGCTGGGCGAGATGTCCTCAGCTGTCGCGCATAGCCTGCGCAACCCGCTGGCGACCATCCGTTCCAGCGCCGAACTGGCGCTGGAGTTCGATGCCGGCCCGGCCGAGAAGAACATCAAGGACATCATCGGCCAAGTCGACCGCATGTCGAAATGGGTGCGTGAACTGCTGCAGTCGTTGCGTCCGCTCAACGATGACCCGGAGCCGGTGAACCTTGTGGCCGCACTGCACGAAAGCCTCGTCGCCTTCGAACAGCAGATCGCCCGGGCCGGGGTAACAGTGGTGTTTCATCCGCAGCAGACGCCGATGGTGCTCAGCCAACCGGTGCAACTGACGCAGATCCTCAACAGCCTGCTGGCCAATGCACTGGAGGCGATGGACAAGGGCGGCACGCTGACCGTCAGCCTGGAACCGAGCGACGACCGCGGCGTGTGTGTGGTGCTCAGCGACAACGGCAAAGGCATGAACGAAGAACAACGGACCATGGCGTTCCGGCCGTTTTTCACCACCAAATCAGGTGGCTTGGGCGTCGGCCTGGTACTGGTCAAACGCATCATGGAACGCTTCGGCGGCGGCGTGACCCTCGACAGCCGCGAAGGCGAGGGCACCACCGTTCGCCTGGCCTTTCAACTGGTCCCCTGAAACACAGATTCCCCCTGTAGGCGCTGCGGCAGCTCCTGAATCAGTTGTGCATCGCCATAAAAATTTATGAACTTCCCCCACCAATGGGTGTCAAGCCCCGGTCACCGGGGAGTGGGGAAACCCACAGACCTTCCAAGTCCCTGTTACAACTGGAAATAATTTCTTGGCGCACTAGTTGCAAAACACCATCACCCCTTCCTTGATGAGGCGGCTGGTGATGGACAGAGCAACGCGTGACCCAAGCAACACCTTTCTGCTGACGCCGCTGAGCGTCTTTCTGATGTTGACCCTCGGCACCATGGTCGGCGTTCGCGCCAGCCCCATTGATGACGAACGACAGCCAGAAACCTCAGACCCGTCGGCGTACTACGACGAGCCGGCAGACGAACCGACCGCACTCAATGCCATCCTGACCATGCCCGAGGCCAACGAAGATTCCTTCGATTTGCCCGACGGGGTCAAAGGCACGCGGAACTCGACCCGCACGGAAAACGTGCTGCCGCCCACCGTGCAGACCAGTTTCAACTACCCCACCAACGGCAAGCCGAGCCCGCTCTATGGTGCGCAGCCGTTCACCCAGCAGTTGACCCTGTTCGAAGAGTTCGGCCCGGAAAAACTCGACCCGACCACTCCGGCCGCGCCGTTGCCGTTTCCACCGGCCGCGATTGGCCCGGCCCCGGCCCAGGATCCGAACAACGTCGCCCGCAGCGCGCCACCCGGCAGCGCCCTTGATGCGTTTTTGCGCCAACCGGGGCTGACGCCATTCCCCAGCCAGTTCGCCAACGTCGTCGACCGCAACCCGTGGCAGGCGCAGATCGAAGTGTTCCTCAACCGCCACATCGGCTCCTCCGCGGAAGGACGGCCACCTGGAAAAGGCTGGTCGCACCAACGCTGGAACGAGTTCTACCCGCAAGTCGCCTATAAAACCGTACAGACCGGCGCGCGCCTCAACGGTGGCCTGCGCGACAGTCGGCAAATGCACGGCTACGCCATGGGCGAGTTCGGCCTCGGCGGTCTGTACCACAACGTCGCCGGTTTACCGGTGACCGATGGTACCGCCAAAGGCGTCGACCCGCGCTTCCACCCGAATATGCCCGTGCAGAACCACAACTCGGTGTGGACCTTCGACGGCACACTGCCGCCGAAACTGTTGATGGTGCGCTACGGCCAACCGGTGATGATGCGCCACTACAACGGCTTGCCGATCGACCCGTCAGCCAACCGTGGTTTTGGTCTGCATACCATCAGCACCCACGAGCACAACGGTCACGCGCCGGCAGAAAGCGACGGTTATGCCAACGCGTTCTTCTTCCCGGGGCAGTTCTATGACTATCGCTGGCCGATCCAGCTCGCCGGTTACGACAGCATCAACACCAAGGCTGAAGACCCGCGCGCGGCGTTCCCGTGCGCGCCGGGCGAGACCCTATGGGTCAACGATCTGGCCCCGGCGAAGAAGACCTGCAATAACGGCACCATCAAGATCCGCGGCGACTGGCGCGAAACCATGAGCACCCACTGGTTCCACGACCACATGCTCGATTTCACCGCGCAGAATGTCTACAAGGGCAACGCGGCGATGATGAACTACTACAGCGCGCTGGATCGCGGCAACGAGTCGGTCAACGACGGCGTCAACCTGCGCTTCCCCAGCGGTAGCGCCTTGCCTTGGGGCAACCGTGATTACGACATCAACCTGGTGTTCGCCGACAAAGCCTGGGATCAGGAAGGTCAGTTGTGGTTTAACCCGTTCAACACCGACGGCTTCATTGGCGATCAGGTGCTGGTCAACTGGCAGTGGAAACCGACCCTCGATGTGCGCGCACGCAGTTATCGTTTCCGCATTCTCAACGGTTCGGTGTCGCGCTACTTCAAACTGGCGCTGGTGCGGGAAATCAAAGGCAGTGGCGGAGAGTTCCAGGGGCCGAAAAACTTGGGCGTGACCTACAGCCGCGTGCCGTTCCACATGATCGCCAACGACGGCAACATCATGGAACACAGCGTGCCGTTCGACGGCAGCATGGACCTCGACGCCGACGGCGATAAACAGAACCACAACGCGATCCTGCCGACCCAAGGCATCGCCGAGCGCTTCGACATCATCGTCAACTTCTCGAAAAACGGTATCAAGCCTGGCGACAAGCTGTTCTTCCTCAACCTGCAGGCGCAGGACGACGGCAAAGGCCCGAAAGAAGTGATCCCCCTGGCCGACGTGCTCTCGGAAAAATACCTGCCGGTGATCAAGCAAACCAGCAAAGGCCCGCAGTGGGACAAGGGAGATCCGGTGGTGGGCAAGGTCTTGCAGCTCAACGTCAAGGCCTACACCGGCCAGGATCTGGCGATGAACCCGGCGGCCTACGAACCGGCCAAACCGGGCAAGGCTGAAGGGCTGGTGATGATCCCGCTGAAAATTCACCGCGACAACGCTGCCGACAAGGCGCTGCTGGCCAAGGCCCGTCACCGCACCTTTACCTTTGGCCGCGCCGATGGCACCGATGAAGCGCCGTGGACGGTCAAGACCGATGGTGGTTTTGGCTACCACATGGACCCACGGCGCCTGAACGCCTCGACCCAGTTGTCCAGCGGCCCGACCGATGCCGGTGTCACCGGGTTCGGCACCCTTGAAGTGTGGAATATCAAGGCTGGCGGCAAGGGCTGGAGCCATCCGGTGCACGTGCACTTCGAGGAGGGGATCATCCTCAGTCGCGGCGGCAAGGCTCCGCCAGAATGGGAAAAATGGGCGCGCAAGGACGTCTATCGGATCGGTTCCGAAGCCGATGGCCTGGACAGCGTCGAGATGGCGATCAACTTCCGCGAGTTCGCCGGGACCTACATGGAGCACTGTCACAACACTCAGCATGAGGACAATTCGATGCTGCTGCGTTGGGACCTGGAAAAACCCGGTCAGCTGCAACTGATGCCCACCCCATTGCCAAGCTGGGACGGTGTGCGCTACGTCAACTCCGCCGCGCTGCCAACCTTCCGCAACGGTGACGGTATGGGCCCACAAGTGGTGGTCAAGCCATGAACCGTCGTCACGGTGACAGCCAATCCGTGCATACCCCGCGCTCCCGGGCGCTGGGCATGCACCTGGTGTTGATGCTGGTGGTCTGTGTGCTCGCCAGCCGTGTGCTGCTGGCGCACCAGGCCAGCGTCGGCGAACCCCCTGCGGCCAGTGAATCCGCCACCCCGTGGGGTGGCGACTATTTCCCCAACACCTTGCTGACCGATCAGGACGGTCAGCAGGTGCATTTCTTCGATGACCTGATCAAAGACAAAGTGGTGGTGATCAATTTCATCTTCACCTCGTGCAGCGACTCTTGCCCACTGGAAACCGCGCGCCTGCGTCAGGTGCAGAAACTGCTCGGAGATCGGGTCGGCCAAGACATTTTCTTCTACTCGATCAGCATCGACCCGCTCAGCGATACGCCCGAAGTGCTCAAGGCCTATGCGCAGCGCTTCAAGGTCGGCCCCGGCTGGAAGTTTCTCACTGGCGATTTCGCCGATGTCACCGACTTGCGCAAGAAGCTCGGGCTGTTCATCGAAGGCGTCGACAACGGCCGCAGCAAGGATCACAACCTCAGCCTGATCGTCGGCAACCAGACCACAGGGCGCTGGATGAAAGCCTCGCCATTCGAGAATCCGTGGATCCTCGCCGATCAACTGGCCAACACTTTGCAAAACTGGAAACAGCCGAGCATCGAAGAAAGTTACGCCAACGCCCCGGACATTCGCCCGCCGAGCAATGGCGAAGAACTGTTCCGCACGCGCTGTGCCTCGTGCCACAGCCTCGGCCCGCAGGATGGCCAGGGCCTTGGCATGCGCAGCATCGGCCCAGATCTGATCGGCGTAACCCGCCACCGTGATCCGCAGTGGCTGAATCGCTGGATCCGCGAACCGGATCGCCTGCTCGCGGAAAAAGACCCGATTGCCTTGCAACTCTACGAACAATTCGAGCGAATCCCGATGCCCAATCTGCGCCTCGACGAACAGTCCGCGCAGTCGATTATCGACTTCCTCAGCGACGAAACCGAGCGTCAGCAACCGTCCAGCAGTGCCGTAGCCGACGGTGCTTTGACGCCAGTAAAACCGGGCGATCCAGCCGCGACGGTGAGTCGGATGCGGTAGCGGCGAAATAGCATCATTGAACCGTGTGTCGCGGTCAGAGCCACCTACACTGATGGCTGTAACTGGCTCGATACAAAACCTCCAGGGCACTCCCATGCAGCGACTGGAAGCACAAAAAACATCTGCGCCGGACACGTCGGCGGCAATGGGCAAAAGTTGGCGCGAACAGTTCAATCTGCTGCGTTGGTTCTCGCTCGCGAGCTTTTTCATCATCGCCTCCGTGGCAGTGGGGCTGGGGTACATCTCGACGCGCTTTGTCGTCACCGAAAGTGTCGAGCGCGACGCCTTGCTGACTGCACAATTCGTTCAGGCGATTGGCGCGGCGGAAATACGCCACGCCGGCATCACCCCGGCGCGGACCATGGGCGAAATGCTCGACCCGCGCCAGGACGACAACTTTCCCGATGTCGACCCCGTTGCCCATGCAGCCGCCCGCGCCGAGTTCCTCGACCATGTCCAACACCTGCCCGACGTTCTCCTGGCCACGGTGTATGCGCTGGATCGCACGGTGATCTGGTCGACCAATCCCGAACTGATCGGGGTCAAGTTCGAGGATGACGACGAACTCGACGAGTCGTTCGAGATGAAAGTCGCGGTGTCCTCCAGTTATCACAAGATCGACGATGAGAAACCCGAGCAGCAGTTACTGCGCGAACCGAAGTATTTGTTCATCGAGAACTACATCCCGATGTTCAACGCCGACAAAAGCAAAGTCGTTGCCATGGTCGAGATCTACAAGGAGCCGGCGGATCTGGTCGACCGCATCGACCGTGGATTTGCCTCGATCTGGGCCGCCACGTGTTTCGGCGGTGCGGCGATCTTTCTGGCGTTGTTCTGGATCGTCCGCCGCGCGGCGAAACTGCTGCAGAGCCAACAGCAACAGTTGATCAGCAATGAAACCTTTGTCGCTCTCGGCGAAATGTCCTCGGCGGTGGCGCACAGCCTGCGCAATCCGCTGGCGACCATTCGTTCCAGCGCCGAACTGGCCCAGGAAATCGCCAGCCCCGGTGCGCAACGCAATATCGGCGACATCATCAGCCAGGTCGATCGCATGTCGCGCTGGGTCCGCGAGTTGCTGGTGTCGCTGCGGCCGATGAATGACGACGGCGAAGCGGTGGACCTGGTGATGGCGGTCGAAGACACCGTTGGCGCCTTCGAAGCATTGATCAAACGCTGCAACGTCGAAGTGCGCTTCACACCGCAAAATTGCGCGCTGGTGGTCAGCCAGAAGGTGTTGCTCACGCAAATCCTCAATAGCCTGTTTGCCAACGCCCTCGAAGCCATGCCCAAGGGCGGTGTGCTCAGCGTCGAATTCGAATCGCTGCAGCCTGACAGCGTGCGCCTGACCGTGAGCGACACCGGCAAGGGCATGAGCGCGCAGCAGCAACTGTTGGTGTTCAAACCGTTTTTCACCACCAAACAGGGCGGCCTCGGGGTTGGCCTGGCGTTGGTCAAACGCATCATGGAGCGTTTCGAAGGTTCGGTCGTGCTGACCAGCCGCGAGCAGGAGGGAACCCGCGTCAGTCTCAACTTCAAAGTGGCATCGGGAGGGGAATATGGAACACAGCATTCTGCTGGTCGAGGATGACGAACTGCTGGCCGAGAATATTCAGACCTACCTGGAGCGCAAGGACTTCGAGGTGACGGTCTGCCATTCGGCCGAAGACGCGCTGGGGCAACTGGAAACCTTCATGCCCGACATTGTGCTGACTGACAACTCGCTGCCGGGCATGAGTGGTCACGACCTGATCCAGAAGCTGCGCATCAGCGCGCCGGATCTCAAAGTGATCATGATGACCGGCTACGGCAACGTCGAAGATGCCGTGGTGGCGATGAAGGAGGGCGCCTTTCATTACGTCACCAAACCGGTGGCGTTGCCGGAACTCAAACTGCTGCTCGACAAGGCCCTGGCCACCGAGCGGATGGAGCGTACGCTGTCGTTCTATCAGGACCGCGAGGCACAGAAATCCGGGGTGCAGGCGCTGATCGGCGACTCGGCGCCGATGCAGTTTCTGAAGAACACCATCGGCCAGTTGCTCGATGCCGAGCGGCGCATGGCCAACACCGATCTGCCGCCGGTTTTAGTCGAAGGCGAGACCGGTACCGGCAAAGAACTGGTGGCGCGTGCGCTGCATTTCGATGGGCCGCGTAGCAAAGGCCCGTTCATTGAGTTCAATTGTGCGTCGATCCCGTCGAATCTGGTCGAGTCGGAACTGTTCGGTCACGAGAAAGGCGCGTTCACCGACGCCAAGGATCGTCGCGTAGGTTTAGTGGAAGCCGCGGACGGCGGCACACTGTTTCTCGATGAAGTCGGGGAAATGGATCTGCTGTTGCAGGCCAAGCTGTTGAAGTTGCTGGAGGACCGGACGATTCGCCGGGTTGGTTCGGTGAAGGAGCGCAAGGTCAATCTGCGGGTGATCAGCGCCACCAACTGCAACCTTGAGCAAATGGTCCAGCAGGGCAAATTCCGTCGTGATCTGTTTTTCCGCTTGCGGATCATTTCGATCAAGGTGCCGCGCCTGTATGCCCGAGGTGAAGACATTTTGATGCTGGCCCGGCACTTCCTCGCCAGCCACGGCAAACGCTACGGCAAGCCGAACCTGCATTTCAGCGATCAGGCCGAAGAACTGCTGCTCAGTTACACCTGGCCGGGCAACGTGCGTGAGTTGCGCAACATGCTTGAGCAAACCGTGCTGTTGGCGCCGAGCGACACCATCGCCGCGCATCAGTTGAACGTGTGCATGAGCCTGGTCGACGAACCGCCGCTGCACCTGCACGAAGTGCCGACGCACTACGAATCCCGTCCGGCGAGCAATACCGAGTCGATGAACCTGCCGGAAGTCGAGCGCGACATGGTGCGCAAGATGCTCGACAAGACCGACTGGAATGTCACCAAATCCGCGCGCCTGCTGGGCCTGAGCCGCGACATGCTGCGCTACCGCATCGAGAAACTCGGCCTCGCCCGGCCGGACAAACGGCAGTGGTAAAAATGCAGAGGTCCGAGCCAGCACAAAACCTTGTGGGAGCGAGCTTGCTCGCGAATGCAGTGTGTCAGTCAGCATACACGTGACTGATCCACCGCTTTCGCGAGCAAGCTCGCTCCCACAGGGTTATCTGGCGTGTGCAGAATGTTTGGGCAACCCGGATCAATGCTGCTGTCGGCTCAAACACTCCAGCAAACAACCCGGATCCAGCACCTCGTCATTCACATAAATCCCGCGCTCGGCATCGTACGTGCGGATAAACACCCGCACCGTCGCATCCGCCACCGTCGGTAATTGTGAATCGTAGAATTCATGGTCACCCGGAATCACCACAAAATCCTGCGGCGCCGTATCCTCGTAAGGCCTTGGCGGCGTGGCCTGCAGTGAATACGGGGCAGGGTGGGCGAAGGGCTGGTTCGGCCCGACAAACGGCAGTGGTAAAAATGCAGATGTCCGAGCCAGCACAAAACCTTGTGGGAGCGAGCTTGCTCGCGAATGCAG
>NZ_QAIU01000520.1:15509-40044 GCF_003061205.1 Pseudomonas sp. HMWF006 | reverse complement strand
GCGATGACCTCGCCGGTGGCCGCTCGACCTTCATGGTCGAGATGAGCGAAACCGCCAATATCCTGCACAACGCCACCGAACGCAGCCTGGTGCTGATGGACGAAGTCGGTCGCGGTACCAGCACCTTCGATGGTCTGTCCCTGGCATGGGCCGCCGCCGAGCGTCTGGCGCATCTGCGTGCCTATACTCTATTTGCCACGCACTATTTCGAACTGACTGTGTTGCCGGAAGCCGAGCCGTTGGTGGCCAACGTGCACCTGAACGCCACCGAGCACAACGAGCGCATCGTGTTCCTGCACCACGTGTTGCCGGGGCCTGCCAGCCAGAGCTACGGCTTGGCGGTGGCGCAACTGGCGGGTGTACCAAGTGAAGTGATCGTGCGTGCCCGTGAGCACCTGAGCCGACTGGAAGACACGGCATTGCCGCACGAAGCGCCAAAGCCTGCCGTCAAAGGCAAGCCGGCCGCTCCGCAGCAAAGCGACATGTTTGCCAGCCTGCCGCATCCGGTGCTCGATGAGTTGGCCAAAGTGGATCTGGATGACCTGACCCCGCGGCGGGCGCTCGAACTGTTATATGCACTTAAGAACCGGATCTAAGCACCAACGAACCGGATATAACGCAAACGGCTTCAAGCTGTTAGAATCTCGCGCGGTTTGGGATGCTGCTGGCTAATAGCCTGGCCAGCAGACATCGCTCCCGAACCTGGCGACCCCAACCGTGAAGGGGCAACGCTGCCGCCGCCTGAGGAGAAAATTAGAAATGACCTTCGTCGTCACCGACAACTGCATCAAGTGCAAGTACACCGACTGCGTAGAAGTCTGTCCGGTGGACTGCTTTTACGAAGGCCCGAACTTCCTGGTGATTCACCCGGATGAGTGCATCGACTGCGCCCTGTGCGAACCCGAGTGCCCTGCCGTGGCCATTTTCTCCGAGGACGAAGTTCCGGAAGATATGCAGGAGTTCATTCAGTTGAACGTTGAGCTGGCTGAAGTCTGGCCAAACATCACCGAGAAGAAAGAATCGCTGCCGGATGCCGAAGAGTGGGATGGCGTCAAAGGCAAGATCAAAGACCTCGAACGCTGATCTGTCGCGCGTTACCAAAAGGCCCCTTGCGGGCCTTTTTGCTTTTCTGCAGGCATAAAAAAGGGGCGGTTTGACCCGCCCACATTTTTTCCCTATTCCCTGTGTTCCTTTTCATCGTCCTGATGAATCGCGTCCTGCGATGTCCATTCCCCTCATCCTTGAAGGGCGTGTCTGTCCGTCGACACAGTGCTGATACTAAAGAGTTCCCTGCCGAGAGCAATCGGCCCTGAGGGCAGAAAAACGCTGTAATAAGCACTTCATATTAAAAAATAAGTATATAAATCATATAGTTAATCACTAGCACCGAAGGCAATCGACGTCTGCCGTCTTGCAAAAATAGGGAACACTTACGAAAGAGTAAGCCGAGGCTTACACCGCGAGACTACAAACGATGGAAATGCCGACCGTATGTCTGGTGATGAATGGTGTGGCGAGGCTGCTTGCCCCCTCGCCACAGGACATTCCATTCCGTACTCGAGCAGGCAACAAAAAGCCCCGAACCAGTCGGGGCTTTTTGTGGGCGATCAATCGAAGCGCTTACTGGAACAGCGACTCGCTCGACAGGCCATTCTTCTCGAGGATTTCACGAAGGCGCTTGAGGCCTTCTACCTGAATCTGCCGCACCCGTTCCCGGGTCAGGCCGATCTCCAGGCCTACGTCCTCCAGCGTGCTGCTCTCGTGACCGCGCAGGCCGAAGCGGCGGACGACCACCTCGCGCTGCTTGTCGGTCAGTTCGGACAGCCATTGATCGATGCTCTGTGACAGGTCATCGTCCTGCAGCAGTTCGCAGGGATCGGTCGGACGATCATCAGTGAGGGTGTCGAGCAGGGTTTTATCCGAATCCGGACCCAGCGACACATCGACCGAAGAAACCCGCTCGTTCAGGCCGAGCATGCGCTTGACTTCGCCCACCGGTTTTTCCAGCAGGTTGGCGATCTCTTCGGGTGAAGGTTCATGGTCGAGCTTTTGCGTCAGCTCCCGTGCAGCCCGCAGGTACACGTTGAGTTCCTTGACCACATGGATCGGCAACCGGATGGTCCGGGTCTGATTCATGATCGCGCGCTCGATGGTCTGACGGATCCACCAGGTTGCGTAGGTCGAAAAGCGGAAGCCGCGCTCGGGATCGAACTTTTCCACCGCCCGGATCAGCCCGAGGTTGCCCTCTTCGATGAGATCCAGCAGCGACAGCCCCCGATTGACGTAACGCCGGGCGATTTTGACCACCAGCCGCAGGTTACTTTCAATCATGCGCTTGCGCCCGGCCGGATCACCACTCTGCGACAAACGCGCAAAATGAACCTCTTCTTCCGGGGAGAGCAATGGGGAAAAGCCGATTTCGTTGAGATACAACTGCGTGGCATCAAGTGCACGCGTGTAGTCGATGTACTTATGTTGTTTAAGTGAAGCGGAGTGTTTGGATTTGGAACGAACGGAAGGTGGAGCAGCCCCTTCATCATTCGACATCGAAGATTCCGAATCGATGCCGGCCTCCATAAGGAGAACCTCATCGTCGATGTCAAACTCCGGCACTTCTTTACTGAGAGCCATTGTTATAGTCCTTTGGTGAGTTCGACCCCAAGCTCAAGCGACGCCTTTATCCTTGGCAGCGCTGGAGCCTGTCCCCTCTACGCGACGGAACAGGCTGGCTTACAAATCAACGTCTTGGCAGGAACTGCAGCGGATCTACAGGTTTACCTTGTCGGCGAATCTCAAAATGCAGTTTCACCCGGTCTGTACCCGTTGACCCCATTTCGGCAATTGTCTGTCCGACCTTGACCTGCTGTCCCTCCCGAACCAACAGCCGACGGTTGTGACCGTAAGCACTGACGTAGGTTTCGCTGTGTTTGATGATGACTAATTCGCCGTAGCCCCTTAAGCCACTCCCGGCGTATACCACCGTCCCATCAGACGCAGCTAAAACAGGCTGTCCCAAATCTCCGGCGATATCAATTCCTTTATTCAAACTACCGTTTGAAGAGAATTTTCCAATGAGAATGCCATTAGATGGCCATCCCCAGCCGGTCGGGGCCGGACCCGCAGGAGGCAGTGGAGCCGGGGCAGATTTGCTGGCGACGGACGGTGCAGCCCCCGTAGAACCGGCACCGGACCCGGTCACGGTCGTGGTCGTCGTGCCATTCGCCTGGCGCCGGATTACCGTGGTTTTGCTCGACGATGAAGGCGAAGAACTGCTGTTGCTGACCACTGCCGTCGGCGTTGAACCTGTGCGCCCATCGAAGCGAATTGTCTGACCCGGGTGGATCGTATAGGGCGTAGGAATATTGTTCCGCGCCGCGAGGGCTTTGTAGTCCCAGCCGTAGCGAAAGGCGATGGAGAACATCGTATCGCCTGGACGAACTACGTACTGTCCGGTCGTCACTGTAGGACGCTGCGCAACCGCATTGTTACGATCGACCACCCGCACGTTGCTCGATTTGGTGCTGGAGCAACCCACCAGCAAGGTGCTCAAGACAAGGCCAGTCACCAGGCGCTGAAAGCTCGTGTTACCCATACGCTGCGCAATGACTGTGAGACTCACCCGCCGCTCCCTTTTGTGGTGGCTGAAAAAGTTGGCATGCCGGATTCGGCACGAAGTGTCGCAAGTATAACGGGCCGCACCGGCTTTACCTTTAATGAAGCGAAATCACTGCGCGCACACGTTTGCAAGTGACCAGTCTGCTGCGTTTAATCTCTCGTCGCTGGAGTAAGACCGAGGCGAACGAAAGGAATTCAGCACCCGTGAATAAATGCTCAGGCCAGCGGACCATTGAGCAAAGGCACGAAACGCACGGCCCCCAGAACGTGTCGCGAAAAGCCGTGCTCTTCACGCACGATCAGCATCAGTTGCTGCACTTCACCCGAGCCCACCGGAATCACCATGCGTCCGCCCGGTGCCAGTTGATCAAGCAGCGCCTGCGGGACATCGGTGGCCACGGCGGTAACGATAATGCCGTTATAAGGCGCCAGTGCAGGCCAGCCCTCCCAGCCATCGCCCCAGCGAAATACCACATTGCGCAGGTTCAACTCGACCAGGCGTTCCTTGGCCCGATCCTGCAGAACCTTGATGCGCTCCACCGAGAACACCCGCTCGACCAGTTGCGACAGCACCGCTGTCTGATAGCCAGAACCGGTACCGATCTCCAGCACCTTGTCCAGCGGCCCGGCCTCCAGCAGCAGCTCGCTCATGCGCGCCACCATATAAGGCTGGGAAATGGTCTGGTTGTGGCCGATCGGCAGCGCCGTGTCTTCGTAGGCGCGATGTGCCAGCGCTTCGTCGACGAACAGGTGACGTGGCGTACGGCGGATCACTTCCAGCACCTTGGCGTTGGACAAGCCTTCTTCATATAGACGCTGGATCAGACGCTCGCGCGTGCGCTGCGACGTCATCCCGATGCCGCTGCGCATTCTGTCTTCGTGTTCACGAGCCATCAGCGCAGTCCCTCCAGCCAGCCGTCGAGACTTCTGAAGGCATCGTTGAAGGTGCGATCAAGCTGCAACGGGGTGATGGAAACGTAACCCTGCATCACCGCATGAAAGTCGGTGCCCGGCCCGCCGTCTTCGGCATCGCCGGCAGCCGCAATCCAGTAACCGGCCTTGCCACGCGGATCGACCACTTTCATCGGCGCCGCCGCCCGGGCGCGATGGCCGAGACGGGTCAGTTGAATACCGCGAATGTGGTCGATCGGCAGATTCGGAATGTTCACGTTGAGTACCGTGCGCGGCGGCAGATCGAGCCCGGCATGGGCCTCGACCAGTTTGCGCGCAAACCAGGCCGCTGTCGGCAGATTATCCACCTGGCGCGAGACCAGCGAGAAGGCGAACGACGGACGCTCGAGGAAGCGCCCTTCGAGAGCAGCCGCCACGGTGCCGGAGTACAGCACGTCATCACCCAGGTTGGCGCCGAGATTGATGCCGGACACCACCATGTCCGCCTCGCGCTCCAGCAGGCCGTTGAGGCCCAGATGCACGCAGTCGGTCGGGGTGCCGTTGAGGCTGATAAAACCGTTGGCCAGGTATTGCGGGTGCAATGGACGGTCGAGCGTCAGCGAACTGCTGGCGCCGCTTTTGTCCTGCTCCGGGGCGATAACCACGCATTCGGTGTAATCCGCCAGCGCAGCATAAAGCGCGGCGAGACCGGGTGCAGTTACCCCATCGTCGTTAGAAATCAGAATACGCATGGGCTGTCCGTCTGCCCCACCGGCACCAGATCAACGAGTTCGCGCACCAATACGGTGGCGAAGCATCCGGCCGGAAGGACGAATTCCAGTTGCAGAATGTCAGGCTGGGGATAATGCCACGACAACCCGCCAATGGGCAGTCGCAGGATGCGACGTTCGTGGCTCATGCCGGCGTGAATCAACCAGTCGCGCAGATCCGCCTCACGGGCGGCGATCCCCTGTTCGAGTTCATGGACAGCGCCCGCGGTCGGAGAGTCACCTTCGCCCCACTGCGGCCCGGTCGGGTGCAGGTCGAGAATCGCCAGACGCGGGTCACTGCACTCGGCTTCACCGGCCGGGAAAAAACTGCGGCTGTCGGTGAACGCCAACAGATCGCCGACCTGGGCTGTTTGCCAGGTGCCATCGGCGACCCGTGCTGCGAGCACCTGATTGAACAGAAAACTGCGCGCCGTCGACAACAGTCGCGAACGCACATTGCGCTGTTCCGGCAAGGCCTTGCGCGCCGCCCAGGCACGAGCATCGACGACATTGCCGCCGTCATGGCCGAAACGCTGGGCGCCGAAATAATTGGGAATGCCCTGCCTGGCGATCAGTTGCAGCCGCTGCTCGATCGCCGCCTTGTCGCCGGCGAACTGGGTCAGGCGCAGGGTAAAACCGTTGGCCGAATGCGCGCCGCGTTGCAGCTTGCGCTTGTGGCGCGTGGTCTTGAGGATCTTCAGCGTGTCGTTTTCTGCCGCCGACAGATCCGGGTCAGCCTTGCCCGGCAGTTGCACGCTGAACCACTGACGGGTCAACGCCTGCCGATCCTTGAGCCCGGCATAGCTGACGGTACGCAATGGCACGCCTGCCGCCTTGGCAAGACGCCGCGCCGCTTCCTCGGTGTTCAGGCCACGTTTTTCGACCCAGATCCACAGGTGTTCGCCATCGCCGCTGAACGGGATGTCGAGCACTTCATCGACCTGAAAATCTTCGGCGATGGCTTTCAGTACCGCAGTGCCGAGCGGTTCGCCCCAAGCCCGCGGGCCGAGCAATTGCAGTTCGTTCATGCGCGCAGCAACAAGGCAACGGAATGCACGGCAATACCTTCTTCGCGACCGACAAAGCCGAGCTTTTCGGTGGTGGTAGCTTTCACGTTCACTTGATCCAACTCAACTTGAAGATCGGCGGCGATCAACGCGCGCATGGATTCGATATGCGGAGCCATTTTCGGCGCCTGGGCGACGATGGTGTTGTCGACGTTGCCGACTTTCCAGCCTTTGGCGTGGATCAGCGCGACCACATGACGCAGCAGCACACGGCTGTCGGCGCCCTTGAATTGCGGGTCGGTGTCCGGAAAGTGCTTGCCGATATCACCCAGCGCGGCCGCGCCGAGCAAGGCATCGCTCAAGGCGTGCAGCAGGACGTCACCGTCGGAATGAGCGAGCAGCCCGAAGCCGTGTGCAATGCGCACGCCGCCCAGAGTAATGAAATCGCCTTCAGCGAAACGGTGCACATCATAGCCGTGGCCAATACGCATAAAAAAACGCCCCGATTTTTGTCAGGGCGTGATTCTACCTGCATTAGGCCCGAAGGGCGCGTGCGTGATGCTGCAAGTGGTCGTCAATGAAGCTTGAGATAAAGAAATAGCTATGGTCGTAGCCCGGCTGCAGACGCAGGGTCAGCGGATGACCCGCTTGTTTTGCCGCCTGTTGCAGGGCTTCGGGTTTGAGCTGAGTGGCGAGGAAGTCATCCCGATCACCCTGATCGACCAGCAACGGCAGCTTTTCAGTGGCCTCGGCGATCAGTGCACAGGCATCCCACTCTTTCCACTTCGAACGGTCTTCACCCAGATAGCGCGAGAACGCCTTCTGGCCCCACGGGCAATCCATCGGATTGTTGATCGGCGAAAACGCCGACACCGATTGGTAATGCCCCGGATTGCGCAGTGCACAGACCAGCGCCCCGTGGCCGCCCATGGAGTGGCCGCTGATGCTGCGTTTTGCCGATGCCGGGAAATGCGCTTCAACCAGTGCTGGCAATTCCTGCACGACATAGTCATGCATCCGATAGTGCCGCGCCCACGGTTCCTGCGTGGCGTTCAGGTAAAACCCGGCACCGAGGCCGAAGTCCCAGGCGCCATCCGGATCACCCGGCACGTCCGGGCCACGCGGACTGGTGTCCGGCGCCACAATGATCAACCCCAGCTCAGCCGCCATGCGCATCGCGCCAGCCTTTTGCATGAAATTCTCGTCGGTGCAGGTCAGGCCCGACAACCAGTACAGCACCGGCAGCTTGCCGCCCTGCTCCGCTTGCGGTGGCAGATACACGGCAAACACCATGTCACAGCCGAGCACCTCGGAGCGGTGGCGATAGCGCTTGTGCCAACCGCCGAAACTCTTCTGACAGGAGATGTTTTCCAGACTCATGGGGATTCTCCCAGCTGCAAGCGGCAAGCTTCGAGCTTCAAGAAAAGGCAAAAGCGCCCGGACTTGCAGCTTGAAGCTTGTAACTTGAGGCTGCTTTTAGAAATGAATGACGGTACGGATGCTCTTGCCTTCGTGCATCAGGTCGAAGGCCTTGTTGATGTCTTCCAGGCCCATGGTGTGGGTGATGAAAGTATCCAGCGGGATCTCGCCGCTCTGCGCCATATCGACGTAGCTTGGCAGCTCGGTACGGCCACGCACGCCGCCGAACGCCGAACCGCGCCAGACACGCCCGGTCACCAGTTGGAACGGACGGGTGGAGATTTCCTGACCGGCCCCGGCCACGCCGATGATCACCGACTCGCCCCAGCCTTTGTGGCAGCACTCAAGGGCTGCACGCATCAGTTGCACGTTGCCGATGCACTCGAAAGAGAAATCGACGCCACCATCGGTCATGTCGACGATGACTTCCTGGATCGGGCGATCGAAATCCTTCGGGTTCACACAGTCGGTGGCGCCGAGCTGTCTGGCGATCTCGAACTTGGCCGGGTTGATGTCGATGGCAATGATCCGCGAGGCCTTGGCCTTCACGGCGCCGATCACGGCGGACAAACCGATGCCGCCCAGGCCGAAAATCGCCACGGTGTCACCTGGCTTGACCTTGGCGGTGTTAAGCACTGCACCGATACCGGTGGTCACGCCGCAACCGAGCAGGCAGACCTTTTCCAGCGGCGCATCCTTGGCGATTTTCGCCACAGAGATTTCGGGAAGCACGGTGTACTCGGAGAAAGTCGAGGTGCCCATGTAGTGGAAAATCGTTTCGCCCTTGTAGGAAAAGCGCGAAGTACCGTCCGGCATCAGGCCTTTACCCTGAGTCGAGCGAATCGCCTGACACAGGTTGGTCTTGCCCGACTTACAGAATTTGCACTGGCCGCATTCCGGGGTGTACAGCGGGATCACGTGATCACCGACAGCTACCGAAGTCACGCCCTCGCCAATGGCTTCAACGATGGCACCACCCTCGTGGCCGAGGATAGACGGGAAGATCCCTTCCGGGTCAGCGCCGGACAGGGTGTAGGCGTCAGTGTGGCAAACCCCGGACGCGACCACACGCAGCAACACTTCACCGGCCTTGGGCATGGCGACATCGACTTCTACGATTTCCAGCGGCTTCTTGGCCTCGAAGGCTACGGCGGCGCGCGACTTGATCATGCTGACTCTCCAGTGAATCCATTGAATAAAAAACCAGACAGCCAGTGTAGTTCAGCGCCAGGTGATGAATAATCGGGTCAAAAGCAAAACATTATTGCCATACAGGGATAATCCCGATGTCCGAAAGCCGCTGGGAAGGCATCGACGAGTTCGTCGCCGTCGCCGAATGCAGCCAGTTCACCGCTGCCGCCGAACGCCTGGGTGTTTCTTCCTCCCACATCAGTCGCCAAATCGTACGGCTGGAGGAGCGTTTGCAGACACGCCTGCTCTACCGCAGTACCCGTCGCGTGACATTAACCGAGGCCGGACAAACGTTTCTGCAACATTGCCAACGCTTGCAGGACGGTCGCGAAGAAGCGCTGCGCGCGGTCGGCGACCTGACCAGCGAACCGAAAGGCATGCTGCGCATGACTTGCGCCGTGGCTTACGGCGAGCGTTTCATCGTGCCGTTGGTCACTCGATTCATGGGGTTGTACCCGCAGTTGCGCATTGATATTGAACTGTCCAACCGCCCACTCGATCTGGTTCATGAAGGCCTGGATCTGGCCGTCCGCCTTGGCCGATTGCAAGATTCACGATTAGTGGCCACGCGACTGGCGCCTCGGCGCATGTATCTGTGCGCGTCGCCGTCCTACCTCGAACGGTATGGACGCCCGCACAGCCTGTCGGAACTGAGTCGGCACAATTGCCTGATTGGCAGTTCGGATATCTGGCAGCTGGAACAGAACGGGCGGGAATTTTCCCAGCGGGTGCAGGGAAACTGGCGTTGCAACAGTGGGCAAGCGGTGCTGGACGCGGCGCTGCAAGGGGTCGGGCTGTGTCAGTTGCCGGATTATTACGTGCTGGAGCATTTGCACACTGGCGCGTTGATTTCCCTGCTGGAGGCGCATCAGCCGCCGAATACGGCAGTGTGGGCGCTGTACCCGCAGCAGCGGCATTTGTCGCCGAAGGTGCGCAAGTTGGTGGATTTTTTGAAGGAAGGGTTGGCTGAGCGGCCGGAGTATCAGGAATGAGTGTTGCGTTGGCTGTAAATGCGCTATCGCGAGCAGGCTCACGCCTACAGGGGAACGCATTTCAAAATGTAGGAGTGAGCCTGCTCGCGATGGCGATTCAACAAGCACCACAAAAATTCAGCGGCGGTTAGCCCAACGCTGACGCAACCACTCCAGGTCTTCCGGCCGGGTAACCTTGAGGTTATCCGCCCGCCCTTCGATCAGACGTGGCGCCAGACCGGCCCACTCCATTGCCGAGGCTTCATCGGTAATCAGTGCATCCGCCACCAGACTGTCCGCCAGCGCCCGATGCAGCGCACCGAGGCGGAACATCTGCGGCGTGTAGGCCTGCCAGATCACGCTGCGATCGACCGTTTCGACCACACGGCCATGCTTGTCGACCCGCTTCAGCGTGTCGCGTGCCGGCACCGCCAGCAAACCACCCACCGGGTCATCCGCCAGCTCAGCCAGCAGCTTGTCGAGGTCATCACGGCCCAGGTTCGGTCGCGCGGCGTCATGCACCAGCACCCAATCCTCATCATCGGCACCTTGCGCATGCAGATGCAGCAAGGCGTTGAGCACCGAGCCTGAACGCTCGGATCCGCCCTCGACACGCTGAATTCGCGAGTCGGTAGCACACGCCAGGTTCGGCCAATAAGGATCGTCAACCGCCAGACTGACCACCAGGCCCTTCAGACTCGGGTGATCAAGGAAACAGCCAAGGCTGTGTTCGAGAATTGTACGTCCGCCCAGTTGCAGGTACTGCTTGGGACGGTCCGCGGCCATTCGGGCACCGACGCCCGCGGCAGGAATCACGGCCCAGAAGGCCGGCAGAGAATCGATCATTGGGCCAGCTGGTAAAGGGTTTCACCGTCCTTTACCATGCCCAGTTCATGGCGAGCCCGTTCTTCAACGGTCTCCATGCCTTTCTTCAGCTCGCTGACTTCAGCGTCCATCACCCGGTTGCGCTCCAACAGGCCTTCGTTCTCGGCGTGCTGATCAGCAATCTGCTGTTTCAGCTCGGCGACCTGCGCCAGACTGCCATTGCCCACCCACAGGCGGTACTGCAGACCGGCCAGCAGCAAGAGCAAAACGAGAAACAACCAGTAAGGACTGCGCATCGAATATCAGGTATCCAGTGAAAAAAGACAGCCACGCCAAAACTTTGAAACGTCTGATAGCACGAAGCCTGGAAGATCCAGGCTTGTGCATGTAAGGCATCAGATTAGTGGCAAATCCATCGCTGTCACGACTTTTCCGACACAATCCGGTGTCCTTCCATCAGTTTGTACTTAGCCGCGGAACTCGCTGCGACCGTTGTACTTGGCTTTGCCATTCAACTGCTCTTCGATACGCAGCAGTTGGTTGTACTTGGAAACGCGGTCGGAACGGCACAGCGAACCGGTCTTGATCTGGCCAGCCGAGGTGCCCACAGCCAGGTCGGCGATGGTCGAATCTTCGGTTTCGCCCGAACGGTGCGAGATCACTGCGGTGTAACCGGCGGCCTTGGCCATCTGGATGGCTTCCAGGGTTTCGGTCAGGGTGCCGATCTGGTTGAACTTGATCAGGATCGAGTTGGCGATCTTTTTATCGATGCCTTCTTTCAGGATCTTGGTGTTGGTCACGAACAGATCGTCGCCAACCAGTTGGGTCTTCTCGCCGATCTTGTCGGTGAGGATCTTCCAGCCAGCCCAGTCGGACTCGTCCAGACCGTCTTCGATCGAGATGATCGGATAACGTTCAGTCAGGCCTTTCAGGTAATCGGCGAAACCTTCAGCGGTGAACACCTGGCCTTCGCCGGACAGGTTGTACTTGCCGTCTTCGTAGAATTCGCTCGCCGCGCAGTCAAGCGCCAGGGTCACGTCGGTGCCCAGCTTGTAACCGGCGTTGGCCACTGCTTCGGAGATCACTTTCAGCGCGTCTTCGTTGGACGCCAGGTTCGGTGCGAAACCGCCTTCGTCGCCAACTGCAGTGCTCAGGCCACGAGCCTTCAGCACAGCTTTGAGGTGATGGAAAATCTCGGTGCCCATGCGCAGACCTTCCGAGAAAGTCTTGGCGCCAACCGGCTGCACCATGAATTCCTGGATGTCGACGTTGTTATCGGCGTGCTCGCCACCGTTGATGATGTTCATCATCGGTACCGGCATCGAGTAGACACCCGGGGTGCCGTTCAGGTTGGCGATGTGTGCGTACAGTGGCAGATCCTGATCCTGTGCAGCAGCCTTGGCCGCAGCCAGGGACACCGCGAGGATGGCGTTGGCGCCCAGGGTTGCCTTGTTTTCGGTACCGTCGAGCTTGATCATCGCGTGATCCAGGGCTTTCTGGTCGCTCGGGTCAGTGCCCAGCAGCAGATCGCGGATCGGACCGTTGATGTTGGCTACCGCTTTGAGCACGCCCTTGCCCAGGTAACGGCTCTTGTCGCCATCACGCAGCTCGAGCGCTTCACGCGAGCCAGTGGATGCACCGGACGGCGCGCAAGCGCTGCCGATGATGCCGTTGTCGAGAAGCACGTCCGCTTCCACGGTGGGATTGCCACGGGAGTCGAGAACTTCACGACCTTTGATGTCGACGATTTTTGCCATTGTTGTAAACACTCCAAAGTTGACGAAAACGACGCAGCTAGAGGAAATCTTTTTACCGTCGGCAAGGGGTGTGCAGCGGGCAGACTTGCAGACGATAACGCTCATGCCCGAGGGCATGAGCGACAAATCGTGCGGTACTTTACCGGAGAATTGAGGTTTACGCGGTTTCTACCGTCGGAAAACTCTTCACCAGTTCGTCCAAAGCTTTGAGCTGGGCCAGGAATGGCTCCAGTTTGTCCAGACGCAAGGCACAAGGGCCGTCGCATTTGGCGTTGTCCGGATCCGGGTGGGCTTCGAGGAACAGACCGGCCAGCGACTGGCTCATGCCGGCCTTGGCCAGATCGGTGACTTGTGCACGGCGACCGCCGGCGGAGTCGGAACGACCGCCAGGCATTTGCAGCGAGTGGGTCACGTCGAAGAATACCGGGTACTCGAACTGCTTCATGATGCCGAAGCCGAGCATGTCGACCACGAGGTTGTTGTAGCCGAAGCTCGAACCACGCTCGCAGAGGATCAGTTGATCGTTACCCGCTTCCACGCACTTGTTCAGGATGTGCTTCATTTCCTGAGGCGCGAGGAACTGGGCTTTCTTGATGTTGATCACCGCGCCGGTCTTGGCCATCGCGACGACCAGATCGGTCTGGCGCGACAGGAAGGCCGGCAACTGGATGATGTCGCAGACTTCAGCGACGGCCTGAGCCTGATCAGGCTCGTGGACGTCGGTGATGATCGGCACGCCGAAGGCTTGTTTGATGTCCTGGAAGATGCGCATGCCCTCTTCCAGGCCAGGACCACGATAAGAGGTCACAGAAGAACGGTTGGCCTTGTCGAAACTGGCCTTGAACACGTAAGGAATGCCGAGTTTCTCGGTGACCTTCACGTACTCCTCGCAAACCTGCATGGCCATGTCACGGCTTTCCAGCACGTTCATGCCGCCGAACAGCACCATGGGTTTGTCGTTGGCAATCTCGATGTCGCCGACGCGGATGATCTTCTGTGCCATCGGGGTTACGCCTTCTTCTGGTGTTGAGCCAATGCTGCTTTGACAAAACCGCTGAACAGCGGATGGCCATCACGTGGTGTCGAGGTGAACTCAGGGTGGAACTGGCAAGCGACGAACCATGGATGATCCGGTGCTTCGACCACTTCAACCAGCGCGGCGTCAGCGGAGCGACCGGAGATTTTCAGGCCGGCTTCGATGATTTGTGGCAGCAGGTTGTTGTTCACTTCGTAGCGGTGACGGTGACGCTCGACAATCACATCCTTGCCGTAGCAATCGTGCACCTTGGAGCCGGCCTCCAGCAGGCATTCCTGAGCGCCCAGGCGCATGGTGCCGCCCAGATCGGACGCTTCGGTACGCACTTCAACCGCGCCGGTGGCGTCTTCCCACTCGGTGATCAGACCCACGACCGGATGGCCGCTGGCGCGATCGAACTCGGTGGAGTTGGCGTCTTTCCAGCCCAGCACGTTACGGGCGAACTCGATCACCGCCACTTGCATGCCGAGGCAGATGCCCAGGTACGGAACCTTGTTTTCGCGAGCGTACTGAACGGCAGTAATCTTGCCTTCCACGCCGCGCAGACCGAAGCCACCCGGTACGAGGATCGCATCGACACCTTCGAGCAGCGCAGTGCCCTGGTTTTCGATGTCTTCGGAGTCGATGTAGCGCAGGTTGACCTTGGTACGGTTGCTGATGCCGGCGTGACTCATCGCTTCGATCAGCGACTTGTAGGCGTCCAGCAGTTCCATGTACTTGCCGACCATCGCGATGGTCACTTCGTGTTCCGGGTTCAGCTTGGCATCAACCACAGCTTCCCACTCGGACAGGTCAGCGCTGCCGCACTGCAGGCCAAAACGCTCGACGACAAAATCGTCCAGACCCTGCGAATGCAGGATGCCCGGGATCTTGTAGATGGTGTCGGCGTCTTCCAGCGCGATGACCGCACGTTCTTCAACGTTGGTGAACTGAGCGATCTTGCGACGCGACGAAACGTCGATCGGGTGATCGGAACGGCACACCAGTACGTCTGGCTGCAGGCCGATCGAACGCAGTTCCTTCACGGAGTGCTGGGTCGGCTTGGTTTTGGTCTCGCCAGCGGTGGCGATGTACGGCACCAGTGTCAGGTGCATCAACATCGCGCGCTTGGCGCCGACTTCGAAACGCAACTGACGGATGGCTTCAAGGAACGGTTGCGACTCGATGTCACCGACGGTGCCACCGATTTCGACCATTGCCACGTCAGCGTCACCGGCACCTTTGATGATGCGACGCTTGATTTCGTCGGTGATGTGCGGAATCACCTGAATGGTTGCACCCAGGTAGTCACCACGGCGCTCTTTGCGCAGCACGTGCTCGTAGACACGGCCGGTGGTGAAGTTGTTGTTCTGGGTCATGGTCGTGCGGATGAACCGCTCGTAGTGGCCCAGGTCCAGGTCGGTCTCGGCGCCGTCGTGGGTGACGAACACTTCACCGTGCTGGAACGGGCTCATGGTGCCCGGGTCGACGTTGATGTACGGATCCAGCTTAAGCATGGTGACCTTAAGCCCCCGCGCCTCCAGGATGGCCGCCAATGAAGCCGAGGCAATGCCTTTCCCCAATGAAGAAACAACACCGCCCGTGACGAATATGTAGCGCGTCATGAAAAACCCTAGAAGTCTGCGTTAAAGCGGTACGAGCCGCCGGGGAAAGCGAAGGAAGGCCGAAGCCCCCGATCACCTGCATTAATCACAGTGCACCTTTCAAAAAAACCGCCGCGTTGGGACAGACCGGCAGATGAAACACCGGTACGTTGCTCGCTACACATTTTTTGGAATCGCCCAGCAAAGACTGCTTGGTAATCGGCAACTCCTGCAATTCAGGCGAATCCACAGAAGTTGTATCAAGAAGGGAGCGTAGTCTACCGGAATGCTCCTTTCAGCTCAAACCTTGATCTTCGTCTGTTGGCTGCCAATGCAATTTCCAGCCATCGCGCCCATCGCCATCAAGCCCCGGCAGGTTCGCCACCGCGAGCAATTCTGCGCCACGAAACAGCAGCGGCAATCTGCCACGCACGAAGGCCGGCACTGCCCGCTCATTGAGCAGGCGCTTGAGATCGCGGTGGCCGCGATCGGCCAGACGCATCACTTCGCCGCCCTGCCGATAGGCAATGCGCAGCGGCCCGGCAGGCGCCTGACCCGTGAACATGACACGGCCGTTATCGGGCAAGCGTAGCGCTGACGTCGGGGCTTGCCACTCGCCACCGATCACCGGCGTGCGCAGCCAGTTGCCACTGAGCCACCACAATCGACCGGCGCTGCGATGCAACTCGCCATCGGCCAGACGCCAGATCGGTGAAGCATCGCCGGCGGCATGGCACAGATCGTCCCAACCCGACCAATGGTCAGTGTCGGGCAGTCGCGTCAGCGGTTCGAGCCAGTGCCTCAGCGCGTTTCGTTGACGGGCGGCAGACAGCCCGGACAGCGGCGCCAATGTCAGCGACGGCAGGCCCAGCCACTCGAAATCGTGGGCAGTGCCGGCCTGAGCCAGATCCATCTGCGCCAGCTCATCGAGCAAGCCTTGTGCGTCACGCAGATGCGCGGCGCTGCGGGCCATGTTCGCCTGCGCTTGCGGCCAGCGCTCGCTCAGCGCCGGCATGACCTGATGGCGCAGGTAATTGCGCGAGAACTGCCGATCCTGATTCGACGGATCCTCGATCCAGCTTAACGAGTGAGCCTGTGCATAACGTTCCAGCTCGGCGCGAGTGACATCCAGCAACGGGCGAATCAACGTGCCCTGCCCCACAGGCCTTTGCTGCGACATTCCCGACAATCCACGCACTCCCGCGCCACGCAGCAGCCGAAACAGCAAAGTTTCCGCCTGATCATCACGGTGCTGGCCAGTGAGCAATACGTCATTGGCTAGTGTCTGGGCACTGAATACCGCGTAACGCGCATCCCGCGCCGCCCGCTCCAGACTCGCGCCTGGCTGCA
Source organism: Pseudomonas sp. HMWF006 (assembly GCF_003061205.1). Classification (NCBI taxonomy): domain Bacteria; kingdom Pseudomonadati; phylum Pseudomonadota; class Gammaproteobacteria; order Pseudomonadales; family Pseudomonadaceae; genus Pseudomonas; species Pseudomonas sp. HMWF006. The sequence continues at coordinate 23,629 of NZ_QAIU01000520.1, read as the reverse complement.
CCTTCACCCGCTCGATGAGCAACGGCACCCCCAGCGCATCACATACGGCCTGGCAATGTTGCGGCCACGCATCAGCCGCAGTCTGAAGACCATGATGGATATGGATGGCGCTCAGTGCAGGGAGTGATTCGGTTTTTGCCAGATCGGCAAGCAGGTGCAGGAGGACGGTGGAATCGAGACCACCGGAAAACGCGATGCGCCAATGCGCGGCGTTGCGCCACTGCTCAAGATTGCGCAAAAGCCGTGAAGGCAAATCAATCGAAAGCGGACTCATTTTTTACCTTCACGGAAAGCCAATGTGGGAGCGAGCTTGCTCGCGAAAGCGGTTCAACATTCAACATTTTCGTTGTTTGTTATAACGCCTTCGCGAGCAAGCTCGCTCCCACAGTGTTTTGCATTGTCAGCCGAATCGGCGTTCGATTAGAGACCGTAGCTCATCAGTCGATCGTAACGGCGCTTCAACAGCGCTTCGTTGTCGAACTTCTTCAGCATCGCCAGTTGCGAGCTCAGCTCGGCGCGGATCGACGCAGCAGCAGCTGCCGGATCACGGTGGGCGCCACCCAGTGGCTCGCTGATCACCTTGTCGACAATGCCCAGGCCTTTCAGGCGCTCGGCGGTGATGCCCATCGCTTCAGCGGCATCCGGCGCTTTTTCGGCGGTTTTCCACAGAATCGAAGCGCAACCTTCCGGCGAGATCACCGCGTAGGTCGAGTACTGCAGCATGTTCAACTGGTCGCAGACACCGATCGCCAGTGCACCGCCGGAACCACCCTCACCGATCACGGTGGCGATGATCGGGGTTTTCAGGCGCGACATCACGCGCAGGTTCCAGGCAATCGCTTCGCTCTGGTTACGCTCTTCGGCGTCGATACCTGGATAAGCACCCGGGGTGTCGATGAAGGTCAGGATCGGCATTTTGAAACGCTCGGCCATCTCCATCAGACGGCACGCCTTGCGGTAGCCTTCCGGACGCGGCATGCCGAAGTTGCGGCGTACCTTCTCGCGCACTTCACGGCCCTTCTGGTGGCCGATGATCATCACCGGCTGGTCTTCCAGACGTGCCACGCCGCCAACGATTGCCGCGTCGTCGGAGAAGTGACGGTCGCCGTGCAGTTCGTCGAACTCGGTGAAGATGTGCTCGATGTAGTCCAGGGTGTACGGGCGTTTCGGGTGACGCGCCAGGCGTGCGATCTGCCAGCTGGTCAGCTTGCCGAAGATGTCTTCGGTCAGCGTTTTACTCTTGTCCTGCAGGCGGGAGATCTCATCGCCGATATTCAGCGAATTGTCATTACCGACCAAGCGCAACTCTTCGATCTTGGCTTGCAGGTCGGCGATCGGCTGTTCGAAATCTAGAAAATTCGGGTTCATAGGCGTCCGTCTTGGGTCGTGTCCCAAATGAGCTTGGGCCGGCCGGTTGTCTATTCGCGCCCTACCTTAAGGGAGAGGCGCGCTGAGGTCGAGATTAAAAATTCAGGTTTCAGGCAAGCGCAATGATGGCACCTGCCGGTCAACGGTATTGGAGGAAGACGTTGTCTCGCCCGAACTGGTCACGCAGGGCTTGAATCAAGGCATCCGCCGGGTCGATCCGCCAGGTCTCGCCGAACTGCAGCAAGGTCTTCGCATCGGGGCTGGTGTATTCCATGGTGATCGGACACGCCCCGCGATGACGCTTGAGCAAATCCCCCAACCAGCGTAGCTGATCGCCTTTCAGATCCTGAGTCTGCAGCTTCAAACGCAGGCTCTCGGCCAGGTTGGTGCGCGCATCTTCCATGCTCATCACGCGCTTGACCCGCAGGCGCAGGCCGCCGGAGAAGTCGTCGTTGCTGACCTCGCCTTCGACCACCACCATTGCATCGGTCTGCAACAGCGACTGTGCGGAGTGGAACGCATCGGCGAACAGCGACGCCTCGATCCGCCCCGAGCGGTCGTCGAGGGTAATGAAGCCCATCTTGTCGCCCTTCTTGTTCTTCATCACCCGCAGGGCAATGATCATCCCGGCCACGGTTTGCGTGTCGCGGGCCGGCTTCAGGTCGATGATGCGCTGCCGGGCGAAACGGCGGATCTCGCCTTCGTATTCGTCGATCGGGTGACCGGTCAGGTACAGGCCCAGGGTGTCTTTCTCACCTTTGAGACGTTCCTTGAGGGTCAGCTCCTTGGCCTTGCGATGCGACGCATAAACGTCGGCGTCTTCCTCGACGAACAGCCCGCCAAACAGATCGGCGTGACCGCTGTCGTGGGTACGCGCGGTTTGTTCGGCGGCCTTGATCGCCTCTTCCATCGCCGCCAGCAGCACGGCGCGGTTACGGTCGATGTTGGCCTGATAAGCCTTTTGTTCGTCGTGAAAGTACGGTCCGAGGCGATCCAGTGCACCGCTGCGGATCAAACCGTCCAGCGTGCGCTTGTTGATGCGTTTGAGATCGACCCGGGCGCAGAAATCGAACAGATCCTTGAACGGACCTTCCTGACGCGCTTCGGTAATTGCCTCAACCGGACCTTCGCCGACGCCTTTGATCGCCCCGAGGCCATACACGATGCGGCCGTCGTCGTTCACCGTGAACTTGAACTCGGAAGTGTTCACGTCCGGCGCGTCGAGGCGCAGCTTCATGGTGCGCACTTCCTCGATCAAGGTCACGACCTTGTCGGTGTTGTGCATATCCGCCGAGAGTACCGCGGCCATGAACGGCGCCGGGTAGTGGGCTTTCAGCCAGGCGGTCTGGTACGAGACCAGGCCGTAAGCGGCGGAGTGGGATTTGTTGAAGCCGTAACCGGCGAATTTCTCTACGAGATCGAAGATGTTACCGGCAAGGTCAGCGTCGATATTATTGGTCGCGCAACCTTCAATGAAACCGCCGCGCTGCTTGGCCATTTCTTCCGGTTTTTTCTTACCCATCGCCCGACGCAGCATGTCCGCACCACCGAGGGTGTAACCGGCCATGACCTGGGCAATCTGCATCACCTGTTCCTGATACAGGATGATGCCGTACGTCGGCGCCAATACCGGCTTGAGGCCTTCGTACTGGTAGTCCGAGTGCGGGTACGCCAGTTCGGCGCGACCGTGCTTACGGTTGATGAAGTCGTCCACCATGCCGGACTGCAGCGGGCCCGGACGGAACAACGCCACCAGTGCGATCAAGTCTTCCAGGCAGTCGGGCTTGAGCTTTTTGATCAGCTCCTTCATGCCGCGGGATTCAAGCTGGAACACTGCTGTAGTTTCAGCTTTCTGCAACAGCGTGTAGGTCGGTTTGTCGTCCAGCGGGATAAACGCGATATCCAGCGGCGGCTCGTTGACCTTGGCGCGGTCGCGGTTAATGGTTTTCAGCGCCCAGTCGATGATCGTCAGGGTCCGCAGACCGAGGAAGTCGAACTTCACCAGACCGGCGGCTTCAACGTCGTCCTTGTCGAATTGGGTTACCAGACCGTCGCCGGCCTCGTCGCAATAGATCGGCGAGAAGTCGGTCAGTTTGGTCGGCGCGATAACCACACCACCGGCGTGCTTACCAACGTTACGCACCACACCTTCGAGCTTACGCGCCATCTCCCAGATTTCAGCCGCTTCTTCATCGACCTTGATGAAGTCACGCAGGATCTCTTCCTGCTCGTAGGCTTTTTCCAGGGTCATGCCGACTTCGAACGGAATCATCTTCGACAGACGATCCGCCAGGCCGTAGGACTTGCCCTGCACCCGCGCCACGTCGCGCACCACAGCCTTGGCGGCCATGGAACCGAAGGTGATGATCTGGCTCACCGCGTTGCGGCCGTATTTCTCGGCCACGTAGTCGATCACCCGGTCACGACCGTCCATGCAGAAGTCGACGTCGAAGTCGGGCATCGAAACCCGTTCCGGGTTAAGGAAACGTTCGAACAGCAGGTCGTATTCCAGCGGATCGAGGTCGGTGATCTTCTGCACATAAGCCACCAGCGAGCCGGCACCCGACCCCCGGCCAGGACCTACTGGCACGCCGTTGTTCTTGGCCCACTGGATAAAGTCCATCACGATCAGGAAGTAACCGGGGAAGCCCATCTGGATGATGATATCCAGCTCGAAATTCAAGCGATCGACGTAGACCTGACGCTTGGCTTCGTAGTCTTCGGTGGTGTCCTTGGGCAGCAGCACCGCGAGACGCTCTTCGAGACCGTCGAAGGACACCTTGCGGAAGTATTCGTCGATGGTCATGCCATCGGGGATCGGGAAGTTGGGCAGGAAGTGCGTGCCCAGCTTCACCTCAATGTTGCAGCGCTTGGCAATCTCGACGGTGTTTTCGATGGCGTCGGGAATGTCGCTGAACAGCTCGGCCATTTCCTCGGCGCTTTTGAGGTATTGCTGATCGCTGTAATTCTTCGAACGCCGCGGATCGTCGAGGGCACGGCCCTCACCGATGCATACACGGGTTTCGTGGGCCGCGAAGTCTTCCTGCTTGATGAAGCGCACATCGTTGGTCGCCACCAGCGGCGCGCCGAGCTTGTCGGCCAGGGCCACGGCGCCGTGCAGTTGTTCTTCGTCATTGGGACGGTTGGTGCGCTGGATTTCCAGGTAGAAACGATCCGGGAACACCGCCATCCACTCACGCGCCAGCGCTTCGGCTTCCGCGGGGTTGCCGCCGATCATGGCCATGCCGATCTCGCCTTCTTTGGCGGCGGACAGCATGATCAGGCCCTCGTTGGCCTCGGCGACCCACTCGCGCTCGACGATGATCATGCCGTTGCGCTGGCCTTCGATGAAGCCGCGCGAGATCAACTCGGTGAGGTTGCGATAGCCCTTGGCGTTCATCACCAACAGACTGATGCGGCTCAGCGGCGCATCCGGATCCTTGTTCGACAGCCACAGGTCGGCGCCGCAGATCGGCTTGATGCCTGCGCCCATGGCGTTTTTATAGAATTTGACCAGGGAACACATGTTGTTCTGGTCGGTGACCGCCACCGCCGGCATGTTCATGCCGGTCAGGGCCTTGACCAGTGGCTTGATCCGCACCAGCCCGTCGACCAGGGAGTATTCAGTGTGCAGGCGTAGATGAACGAATGAAGCCGGCATAGTGATCCTGTCCAGTTACATAGAGACAACAAGGCCCGGATTGTACCGGGCCTCGAACAAAACATCAGCCTTGCGACTAAACCTGCGTCAGGCCTTCCAGCGCCTCGTAAGCCTGACGCACCGGGGCAAACGAGCGCCGGTGGATCGGCGTCGGCCCGAGCCGTGCCAACGCTTCCAGATGAACGGGCGTCGGATAGCCTTTATGGCCGCCGATGCCGTAACCCGGGTAGATCAGTTCGAACGCGGCCATTTCACGGTCGCGGCTGACCTTGGCCAGAATCGACGCCGCCGCAATCGCGGGAACCTTGCCATCACCCTGCACCACCGCTTCGGCGCGCATCGGCAGTTTCGGGCAGCGATTGCCGTCGATCATCGCCAGTTTCGGCTGCACATGCAGGCCAGCCACAGCGCGCTGCATGGCCAGCATGGTGGCGTGGAGGATGTTGAGCTCGTCGATTTCCTCGACTTCGGCGCGGGCGATGCACCAGCTCAGGGACTTCTCGATGATCTCGTCGTAGAGCTTTTCGCGTTTGGCTTCGGTGAGTTTCTTCGAGTCGTTGAGGCCAAGGATCGGCCGGTTCGGGTCGAGAATCACTGCTGCCGTGACCACCGCACCGCATAACGGGCCGCGACCGACTTCATCGACACCGGCGACCAGTTCCTCGACTTCGGCGACCAGGGTGAAATCCAGGCCCATCTGCATAATTTTCTTGCTCATCGTGATTGACCGATCAGGTTGAGGACGGCGTCCGCCGCCTGATTGGAAGCGTCCCGCCTCAGCGTGCGATGAATCTCGTCAAAGCCGCGGGTCTGCTCCTCGCCACCGTCGATCAAGGGCGACAGGGTCTGCGCCAACGCCTCGACCGTCGCATCATCCTGCAACAGTTCTGGTACCAGCAGCCGCTGAGCCAACAGGTTTGGCAGCGACACATAAGGGCTCTTGACCATGCGCTTGAGAATCCAGAACGTCAGCGGCGCCAGGCGATAAGCCACCACCATTGGCCGCTTGTACAGCAGCGCCTCAAGCGTGGCCGTGCCGGAAGCGATCAGTACGGCATTGCACGCCGCCAGGGCCAGATGGGATTTGCCGTCGAGCAGGGTCACCGGCAGGTCGCGGCCAACCAGCAGCGCTTCGATCTGCGCACGACGCTCGGCATTGGCGCACGGCAGGACGAAACGCAAACCCGGGTGCATGGCACGCAGGCGCTCGGCCGTATCGAGGAAAAGTGCACCGAGACGGCCGACTTCGCCACCCCGACTGCCCGGCATCAACGCGACCAGCGGACCGTCGGGCAGGCCCAGTTCGGCGCGCGCCGCAGCGCGATCGGCTTCCAGCGGGATGGTATCGGCCAGCGTGTGACCGACGAAGCGGACCGGCACGCCCTTCTCTTCGTAAAACCTGGCTTCGAACGGCAACAGCGTCAGCATCAGGTCGCAGCCTTCGCGAATCTTCAGCACGCGCTTCTGCCGCCACGCCCATACCGACGGGCTGACGTAGTGCACGGTTTTGATTCCGGCCTGACGCAGCTTGAGTTCGATATTGAGGTTGAAGTCCGGGGCATCGATACCGATGAACACGTCCGGTTTCGCCGCGATCAGCGTGGCGATCAGATCCTTGCGACGCTTGAGCAATTCGCGCAACCGCCCAAGGACTTCCACCAGGCCCATGACCGACAGGCGCTCCATGGGAAAGCAGGACGTCAGCCCCTCGGCCTGCATCAAGGGCCCGCCGACACCGATGAACTCGACCGCCGGGTGTTGTGCCTTGAGGGCGCGCATGAGACCGGCGCCCAAAATGTCACCGGAAGCCTCACCCGCTACCAGCGCAATACGCAGATTGGCCATGATCAGCGGGTGATGCCGCGAGTCGACGACAGGATGGAGTCACGGAACATTGCGACTTCCGGGAACTGGGCAGCAGGTTCGGCCAGTTCCGCCAAAGCCTGTTCAACCGTCAGCCCCTGGCGATAAACAGTCTTGTAGGCGCGACGCAAGGCGTGAATCGCCTCTTCGCTGAAACCGCGACGGCGCATGCCTTCGAAGTTCATGCTGCGGGCTTCGGCCGGGTTGCCGAACACGGTGACAAACGCAGGCACATCCTTGCCGATCGCCGTGCCCATGCCGGAAAAGCTGTGGGCGCCGATGTGGCAATACTGGTGAACCAGGGTGAAGCCGGAGAGGATCGCCCAGTCATCAACATGAACATGGCCGGCCAGCGCGGTGTTGTTGACGAGGATGCAGTGATTGCCAATGACGCTGTCGTGACCGATGTGGGCATAGGCCATGATCAGGTTGTGATCGCCCAGGGTGGTTTCGGAACGATCCTGTACCGTGCCGCGGTGAATCGTGACGCCTTCACGGATGACGTTGTGGTCACCGATCACCAGGCGGGTTTCTTCACCCTTGTATTTCAGATCAGGCGTGTCTTCGCCTACCGAGGAAAACTGGTAGATACGATTGTGCTTGCCGATGCGGGTCGGGCCTTTGAGGATCACATGCGGCCCGATCACGGTACCCTCGCCGATTTCCACACCTGCGCCGATGATCGACCACGGGCCGACCTCGACGCCGTCAGCCAGAACGGCCGACGGATCGATGATTGCGCGAGGGTCAATCAAACTCATAGCTTGCGTTCCGCACAGATGATTTCAGCCGAGCAGACCGGCTTGCCATCAACCGACGCCTGGCATTCGAACTTCCAGATCTGACGCTTGCAGCTGATGAATTTCGCTTCCAGGATCAGTTGGTCGCCGGGCAGCACTGGCTGGCGGAAACGCAGTTTGTCGGAACCGACGAAGTAGTAAAGCGTGCCATCGGCCGGCTTCACATCAAGCATTTTGAAACCGAGGATCCCGGCAGCCTGAGCCATCGCTTCGATGATCAGCACGCCCGGCATGATTGGATGCGCCGGGAAGTGACCATTGAAGAACGGTTCATTGATGCTGACATTCTTGTAGGCGCGAATGCGCTTGCCTTCAGTGTCCAGTTCCACCACCCGGTCCACCAGCAGGAACGGGTAACGGTGAGGCAGGTATTCGCGAATCTCGTTGATGTCCATCATTTCGGGGGGAAGCCTATGTAAAGATTGGGA
>NZ_QAIU01000520.1:9190-15499 GCF_003061205.1 Pseudomonas sp. HMWF006 | reverse complement strand
GTCTAGAGGCTGTGCACACTTGATATGGAAATGGTATCAGCCATCTGATGAAGCATTACCGTCAGGGGTCACTTCCCCTACGCGCTTTTCCAGTTGTTTCAACCGTCGCGCGATATCGTCGAGCTGACGGATGCGGGCCGCGCTTTTGCGCCATTCGGCCGCCGGTTGCATGGCTGTTCCAGAAGAATAGGCACCCGGCTCGGTAATCGAGTGGGTCACCATGGTCATCCCGGTCAGGAAAACGTTGTCGCAGATATCAATGTGCCCAACCAGGCCGACACCACCGGCGAGCATGCAGTGCTTACCGATTTTGGTGCTGCCGGAGATCCCCACGCACGCAGCCATGGCGGTGTGATCACCGACCTGAACGTTGTGGGCAATCTGGATCTGATTGTCGAGCTTCACGCCATTACCGATCACGGTATCGGCCAACGCACCGCGGTCGATGGCGGTATTCACGCCAATCTCCACATCGTCGCCGATGGTCACGCCACCGATCTGGGCGATTTTCTGCCAGATACCCTTCTCGTTGGCAAAGCCGAAGCCTTCACCACCGAGCACCGCACCGGACTGGATCACCACGCGCTTGCCGATGCGCACGTCGTGATACAGCGTCACTCGCGGAGCAAGCCAGCCGCCTTCGCCGATTTCGCTGCGCGCGCCAACTACGCAATGCGCACTCAGCGTCACGTGGGCAGCAATCCGCGCCCCCGCCTCGATCACCACGAACGGACCGATGCTGGCGGTTGGATCAACCACGGCATCCGCCGCAATCACCGCTGTCGGGTGGACACCCGCTGCGGCTTTTGGCTTGGGATCGAACAGATGAGAAATGCGTGCGTAAGCCAGATAAGGATCCGGCACCACCAATGCATTACCGGCAAAGCCTTCGGCATCGGCCGCTTTGAGCAACAGAGCTGCCGCCTGCGAGCCCGCCAGGTATTTGCGATATTGAGGGTTTGCCAGAAAGCTCAACTGAGCTGGGCCAGCCTCTTGCAAAGTGGCTAGCCCAGTAATTTGCGTCTCAGGGTCGCCACGCAAGGTGGCGCCGAGGAACTCGGCCAACTGGCCGAGCTTGATAGTCACGGTCATGGGTTACTTCAGCTGATTCATGCGCTCGATGACCTGGCGCGTGATGTCGTACTGAGGTTTGACATCAATCACTGCGCCACGCTCGAACACCAGGTCAAAACCACCTTTCTTGATGACTTCTTCCACTGCGCTATCCAGTTTCGGCTTCAGTTGCTTGAGCATTTCGCGGTCGGCAACGGCTTTGGCTTCGTTCAGTTCCTTGGACTGGAACTGGAAGTCACGGGCCTTTTGCTTGAATTCAAGCTCCAGACGCTCACGCTCGCCTTGCTGCATTTTGTCGCCACCGGCCATCAGACGGTCCTGAATGCCCTTGGCGCTGCTTTCCAGCGTCTTCAGCTTGGTCAGTTGCGGACCGAACTTCTTCTCGGCATCCACGGCGTATTTCTTGGCCGCGTCCGATTCCAGCAAGGCCATCTGATAGTTCAGAACGGCAATTTTCATGTCGGCAAATGCCGGGCCTGCCACCATCAAGGAGGCCAGGAGAACCAATTGAGTCAACTTACGCACGATGCACTCCTACAAAATCCATTGTCGTTATCTTGGGTCAGACGCTTAGAACGTCTGGCCGAGGGAGAATTGGAACACTTGGGTTTCAGCGTTATCCGGTTTCTTGACAGGCATCGCCAGGGCAAAACTCAGAGGACCCAGTGCGGTGACCCAGGTCACACCCACACCAACGGAACTGGCCATGTTGCTCAGGCTGATGTCGTTGCACTGCGTGGATGACGTGGAGCCTGCGGTCGCGTTGGTGGTCTTCTGGCATTTGGAATCGAATACGTTACCCACATCCCAGAATACCGAAGTACGCAGGGAGCGCTGATCCTTCACGAATGGCAGCGGGAACAGAACCTCTGCACCACCCTGAATCAGCACGTTACCACCGAATGGCAATGGATCCTGATCCGGGTCGGCAATCGTACCGGCGTTACCGGTAACCCCCTGACCACGACTCGGCGTACTGCGAGGACCCAAGGTGCTGTCCTTAAAGCCACGTACCGAGTTGAAACCACCAGCATAGTAGTTTTCATAGAAAGGCAAGCCATCGGTCGAACCGTAACCGTCGCCATAACCCAGCTCGGTGTGCAGACGCAGGGTGTAGTTCTCGGTGATCGGCTGGAACAGCTGGCCACGGTAGTCGAGTTTGTAGAACGACAGGTCGCTGCCCGGAATCGTGGTTTCCAGCGTCAGGCTCTGCGAACGGCCACGGGTCGGCAATACGCCCTTGTTCAGGGTCGACTCGGACCAGCCGGCCGAAGCCTTGAAGTTCAGATACTGATCGCCTTCCTTGTTAACGAAGTCGAAGATCTCGTCAACGGTGTACTGACCGGTCTTGATCTTGTCCTGTTGAGCGGACAGACCGAAGGTCAGGCGCGAAGTCTCGCTGATCGGGTAGCCAACGTTGACACCGGCACCCAGGCTGTCTACCGCATAGCTGGCTACGTCGATGTTGAGATCTTTGTAGTCGGTGGTGCGATAGAACGCGTTGTAACCCAGGCTGACGCCATCGGCGGTCCAGTACGGGTCAACGTAGCCGAAGTTGTAGCGGCTCTGGTATTCGCTTCGGGTCAGGCCGACGCTGACGCGGTTACCGGTACCGAGGAAGTTGTTCTGGGTGATCGAACCACCGAGGATCAAACCGGCGCTCTGGGCGAAACCGACGCTGGCGGTGATCGAACCGGAAGCCTGTTCTTCAACGGCGTAATTCACGTCAACCTGATCGTCGACACCCGGAACGGCCGGCGTCTCGACGTTCACTTCTTTGAAGAAGCCCAGACGCTCAAGACGGGTCTTGGACTGGTCGATCAAGTAGGTCGAAGCCCAGCCACCTTCCATCTGACGCATTTCGCGACGCAGCACTTCGTCTTCGGACTTGGTGTTGCCACGGAAGTTGATGCGGTTGACATAGGCACGCTTGCCCGGATCGACAGCAAACAGGATGTCCACCGTGTGATCGTCGTCATGCGGCTGAGGCACACCATTGACGTTGGCGAAGGTGTAGCCCTCGTTACCCAGGCGACGGGTGATCAGTTCGGATGTGGTGGTCATCAGCTTGCGCGAGAACACCTGGCCCTTCTGCACCAGCAACAGGGACTTGACCTGGTCTTCAGGGACTTTCAGGTCACCGCTGAGCTTGACGTCACGAACGGTGTACTTTTCACCTTCGGTCACGTTGACGGTGATGTAGACGTGTTTCTTGTCCGGGGTGATGGACACCTGGGTCGAAGCGATATCCATGTTGATATAGCCGCGGTCCAGGTAGTAGGAACGCAGACGCTCCAGGTCACCGGAAAGCTTTTCACGGGCGTACTTGTCGTCGTTCTTGAAGAACGACAACCAGTTGGTGGTTTTCAGTTCGAACAGGTCGGTCAGGTCTTCTTCAGGGAAAACCGTGTTGCCCACCACGTTGATGTGCTGAATGGCGGCAACGGTGCCTTCGTTGATCTTCACTTTCAGACCGACGCGGTTACGCGGCTGCGACACCACTTCGGTATCGACGGTAGCCGAGTAACGACCTTGCGCGACGTACTGGCGCTGCAGCTCGTTACGCACGCCTTCGAGGGTGGCACGCTGGAAGATCTCGCCTTCGGCCAGACCGGATTGCTTGAGGCCTTTCATCAGGTCTTCGGTAGAGATCGCCTTGTTACCTTCGATCTCGATACTTGCGACGGATGGACGCTCGACAACCGTGATTACCAGAACGTTGCCTTCGCGGCCCAGCTGGATATCTTGAAAGAAACCGGTTTTGAACAACGCACGAGTGGATTCCACCAGGCGACGATCATCCGCCTGCTCGCCGACGTTCAACGGCAAGGCACCAAAGACACTACCCGCGGAGACCCGCTGGAGGCCGTTGACGCGAATATCAGAGATAGTGAAGGACTCGGCGTGAACTTCGGCGATCATCAATACGGTGAGAACCGCAGTTAGCAGCAGACGTTTCATGAAGTCCTTTCTTATTCCAACTGGCAATAAACAAACTGCCGCAAAATGCGGCAGATTCGCAATTCAGCGAAGCGTTACAGTCGACCCAGATCGTTGACCAGAGCAAGCAACATCACCCCGACCACCAAACTGATACCGATCTGTATCCCCCAACCTTGCACCCGATCCGACAAGGGACGACCACGCGCCCACTCGATCAGATAAAACAACAAATGCCCCCCATCCAGTACAGGGATGGGCAGCAAATTCAGAACCCCCAGGCTAATACTCAGATAAGCAAGGAAATTCAGGAAATCAGCGACGCCCGACTGGGCAGAAGCGCCCGCCACTTTAGCAATGGTTATCGGTCCACTCAAGTTTTTTACCGAGAGCTCGCCGAACAGCATTTTCTTCAGCGAATCCAGCGTCAGAATGCTCATGGTCCAAGTGCGACGGGCACCCTCGCCAATAGCGGCCAACGGCCCGTAACTGACCTCGCGGATCATCTCTGGCGGCCAGTCGACCGCTTTCACGCCAGCACCCAGATAGCCGCTTGGCGACTTGCTTTCACCACGCGCCGCCAAAGTCACCGGGACGTCGATTTGAGCACTGTCGCGCTCGATGCGCAGCATGATTTTGGTATAAGGACGCGTACGAACCGTATCAACCACTTGCTGCCAGTCATTGAGCGCCTGCCCATCAAGGGCCAGCAACCGGTCACCGGTCTTGAGCCCGGCAGCCTGTGCCGGCCCCTTCGGGTCAAGCTCGGCCAACACCGGCGGCAGGGCCGGACGCCATGGACGAATACCCAGCGAACGAATCGGATCGGGCTCATCAGCACCCTTGAGCCAGTTATCCAGAGCCAGCGTTCGCGGCGAATCGGCGCTCGAGCCTTGTTCGCGCACCAGCAATTGCAGGGAACCACTCTCACCGAGGCGGCGCACCAGTTGTAGATTCACGGCAGCCCAACCGGAAGTCGGCTCACCATCAATCGCGACGATTTCCTCGCCCGCGCTCAACCCGGCCTTTGCCGCAATGCTGCCGGACTCGACTGCACCAATGACCGGACGCACCTGCTCGCTGCCCAGCATGGCCAGCACCCAGAAAAACACCAGTGCCAGGAGGAAGTTGGCAATCGGGCCGGCAGCGACAATGGCGATGCGCTGACGCACGGACTTGCGATTGAACGACTGATGGAGCTGATCGGGTGGAACCTCGCCCTCACGCTCGTCGAGCATCTTGACGTAGCCACCCAGCGGAATCGCGGCAACCACGAACTCGGTGCCCTGCCTGTCGTGCCAGCGCAACAACGGCATGCCAAAGCCCACGGAAAAACGCAGAACCTTGACGCCACAGCGACGCGCGACCCAGAAATGGCCGAATTCGTGAAAGGTGACCAGCACACCCAAGGCGATCAGGGTGCCGGCAATCATATAGAGCGCGCTCATCTATTTTCTCCGCAATCCCGTTCAGTGCCGCGTGTAGCCATTTTGTAGCAAAATCTATCGACCGTGACGCTGCAACCATTGCCCGGCCAGAACCCGCGCCTTCGCATCCGCAGTAAACACGGCTTCGAGATCGTCCAGGGCCACCACCGGCTCCAGACTCAAGACTTCCTCGATGATACTCGCGATTTCCAGGTAACGTACCCGTCCGTCGAGAAACGCCGCCACCGCTACTTCGTTGGCCGCGTTAAGCATCGCCGGCGCGCTGTCACCCGCTTCGGCAGCTTGCCGCGCCAGACGCAGGCAAGGGAAACGCTGCTCATCCGGAGCTTCGAAGTCCAGACGTGCGATTGCAAACAGATCCAGCGGTGCCACGCCCGAATCGATGCGCTCCGGCCAGGCCAGGGCGTTGGCGATCGGCGTACGCATATCGGGATTGCCCAATTGCGCCAGCACCGAACCGTCCACATAGTCGACCAGCGAATGGATCACGCTCTGCGGATGAATCACGACCTCGACTTGCGACGGCCTTGCATCGAACAACCAGCAGGCTTCGATCAATTCGAGCCCCTTGTTCATCATGCTGGCCGAATCCACGGAGATCTTGCGTCCCATGGACCAGTTCGGATGGGCGCAAGCCTGGTCAGGCGAAACATGCGCCAGCTCGGCCATCGGTGTCTGCCGGAAGGGACCGCCGGAGGCTGTCAGTAAAATCCGACGCACGCCCACTGAGCTCAACCCACGAGCAAAATCCTGAGGCATGCACTGGAAAATCGCATTGTGTTCGCTGTCGATCGGCAACAGCACCGAGCCGCTCTTGCGTACCGCCTGCATGAACAAGGCGCCGGAC